>NZ_DBNHEF010000012.1:0-14523 GCF_057138825.1 Candidatus Defluviilinea gracilis | reverse complement strand
TTCACTACAGACAGGAAACCCTAACCACGGAGTCACGGAAACACGGAGAAAAACAATTAAAAAAACTCCGTGACTCGGTGACTCTGTGGTTTGTCTGTTGGATTATATACAACCTTTGAGCGCTCCCATTGCAACAGGCATGGCTTTTGCAAAGCCGGGAAAGCGTTAACCCGAATGGCGCAAACGAGCGAAGCGCGCGAATGTTTCCGAGAAGGTTTAGCGTGAATTCGAAATGAGTAGCGGACAAAAAATCCAAATGCGATCGCCCTAACCCAATCGGCACTTGTGTAAATCGTTTTCTGGTTGTATGATGCACGGTATGGGAAAAGCAATATCCCAACAATTTAATTAAGGAGAAGAAGAATGAAAAAGATGTACCTGTTTCTTTCCATGGTGACGGTCTTTGCGTTGGCGCTTTCCGCCTGCGCGCCCGCCACCCCGGTTGCCACCGAGCCGCCTGCTCCCACAGCGGTTCCGCCGACAGCCGTTCCGCCTACCGCGACCGAGGCGCCTCCCGCCATCGGTTCACCGGAACACCCGATCAAGGTCTTGTTCGTCCCCTCGGTGGATGCGAACGTGATCGTTACCGGCGGTGAAGTCATGGCGAATGCTTTGAAAGAAGCCACCGGGCTCACTTTTGAAGTGGTCGTTCCTACTTCGTATGCCGCCACGATCGAAGAAATGTGCGCCTCGCCTTCAGACACGATGGCGTTCATCCCCGCGTTTGGTTATGTGCTTGCCAATGACCTCTGCGGCGTGGATGTTGCCTTCAAGGCTGTGCGCCGCGGTTGGGGCGTGTATTGGACCATGCTCGTGGTTGCCCGCGACAGCGACATCGATTCCATCGATGACCTGAACGGCAAGAAGTTCGCCTTCCCCGATGCCGGTTCCACCTCCGGTTACCTCGTTCCTTCCGTCATGCTCAAAGAAGCGGGCGTGACGGTTGGTGAAGAACTCGAAGCCGGTGGTCACCCGCAGGCTGTCCGCGCTGTATACACCGGTGAAGCCGATTTCGCCGCCGCGTTCTACAGCCCCTGGGCGGCTCCTGAAGGCGCCACTCCGTGGGCGATCGGCGACGATCCTGAAGTGCCCGTCGATGTGAACTCTTGCGCGCTCAACGAAGACAAGAGCAAATTGCTCTGCGAAGGCTACCGCGTTCTCGATGCCCGCGCCAATATCCGCGAAGAGTTCCCCGATGTGATCTCCAAAGTGCGCATCCTGATGCTCTCCCCGGAAATCCCGAACGACACCATGTCCTTCGGGCCCGAGTTCCCCGCTGACGTGCGCGCCCAGATCGAAGCGGCTCTTCAGGCATTTGCCGAATCTGAAGCGTGGGGCACCTCGCTCGGTAGCGAAGACTTCTATGGCTGGTCTGGTATGCAACCCGCCGCCGATGCGGAATATGACTTCATCCGCAAGTTGGTGGTGGAATCTGGAACCACGATCGAATCGCTCCGCTAAAGAATAGCATCATCAAGAAATTCGAGCAGGGAATTTTCCCTGCTCGAATTGTCTTTATTAAAGTCTTTTTTCTTTTTATAATGGGGCAATGCAGATTGGTATGTTCATTATCAAACCATAGATTGCGAGAACCCACCATGCTCCAAGTAAAGAACCTGACAATGATATACGATGGGGGCGTCAAGGCGTTGGATGAAGTCACATTCGATGTGCCCAAGGGGCAATTCCTTGCCGTGATCGGTTTGAGCGGCTCGGGGAAATCCACACTATTGCGTTGCATCAATCGCCTGATCGACCCGACTGGCGGGCAGATCCTTTGGGGTGGCGAAGATATTACCGCCGCCAACCCGGAGGAGATGCGACGCATCCGCCGCAAGATCGGCATGGTCTTCCAACACTTCAATCTGGTGCATCGTTCCAAAGTGTTGACCAACGTGCTGGCAGGGCGGCTTGGGTATGTCAACCCGGCGTGGAGTCTCCTGAACCGCTTTCCAAAAGAAGATTTGGCAAAAGCGCTCCAACAACTCGAGCGCGTCGGCATTGCGGATAAGGCAGACCAGCGCGCCGATGAATTAAGCGGCGGTCAGCAACAACGCGTGGGAATCGCGCGCGCGCTCATGCAGGACCCCGAGATGATTCTTGCCGATGAACCGGTCGCCAGCCTCGACCCGGTCCTGGCGCATAGCATCATGAAGCATCTCGAAGAGATCAATAAAAATGACGGCGTGACCGTTTTGTGCAGTCTGCATTTCCTCGACCTTGTTCACCGCTATGCCGATCGCGTCATCGCCTTGAATCAAGGGAAACTTGTTTTCGAGGGACTGCCGAGCGAGATCGATGATAAAAAATTCAAAGATATCTATGGCCGCGACGCGGAAAGGGTGGGCTAAACCATGAAAAACAGCAACGATAAGAAAGCCACTCCCTGGAAATCTCTAGGCACGGGTCTTGCGGTTCTGGCGGGGTTGGTGGTGTATGCGTATGGCTTCCAGATCACCAAGATCGATCTCGAACAACTGCGCAGTGAACGGCGGCAAGAGAGCCTCGTGCGTGTGACGCGCGCGTTGGCTCAGCCGGATATTTTTGAGTATGAACAGGTTGCCGAAGCCTTTACTGCCCCCGTCTATGTGACTTGCCCGGCGGACGGCGGAATCGTCGAGGCGCCGGATACGTCGGGTCCGTACGTGACAGTCACCCCGTCCTGCGCGGAGCCGGGAGAAATGGTCACCGTGGAGGGTTTTAAATTCGTCCCCAATTCCAGCGGGCCGGTTCGCTTTGTGCCGGGGAGCGACCCAACCAATGTGGTGGAACTGGGCAACGATACCGCCACCACAGACGCCAATGGTAGTTTTTCGGTTGCGATCAAACTGCCGAAACGCCCCAGCGACGAGGTGCAATTCATTCGCGTTACCATGCGGCGAAATGTGGGCGCTCCCCAATTCACTCAAACCGCGCATGAAACATGGGATAAGATCATCGAGACGGTGTTCCTCGCTTTGCTCGCGACCACGCTTGGCACCATCCTTGCCATCCCGCTTAGTTTTATTGCCGCGCGCAACCTGATGAAATCGGTAAGAAGCCCGCTGACGAGTATTGCCTTGTCGCTGTTGGGCTGGCCCCTTGGAATTGCAGTCGGTTACCTGCTGGTGAATTGGGTTGGCGCGTTGAGCGCTCCCTTTGCGGAGAATCTTCCCGTCAACGCGCTTTTCGTGGCGCTCACCCCGATCCTTGCTTCCCTGGGATTACGCTGGGCTTTGCCCGAGGAAGAAATCTCCAAGCCGAATAAAACCACCCAAGTTATGCGCCTGATCGTCTTGTTTATTACGATATTGGTTGCATTTTACGGCTTGTTCCAGCTTGCCCACCTGGCAATCAACGTGGGTTTGTTAGGCATTGCCGGGCTCGGCTCGCTGGCATTTTTGGGAAACTTTCTGTTCCAACTTGGCGATATTATCGCGATCACAACTCCCGTGCTGGGGGGGCTGGCAACCGGCAGCGCGTTGAGCAGTTTTCTGGGACGGACGGGCCAGCGCGCCTCAGAAAAGCTGGCGCCCGGGGCGCTGCGTCTCCTCAATATTCTATTTGCCACCCTCGCCGGCGCCACGTTGTTCGGGTTGTTCGGATGGTTGGTTGAATGGTTGTACCAGATTGGTCAGTCTGCTTATGTGCTCTGGGGACCGCTCATGGTTGGAGGCTTACTCGGGTTGGCTATCGCGCTGATCACCAAGCCCAAGGATACGCTTTCCACCGGCATGGTCATCTACTATGTGACGCGCACGATCCTCAATGGCTTGCGGTCTGTCGAGGCGCTGGTGATGGCGATCGTGTTTGTGATCGCGGTGGGCATCGGTCCCTTTGCCGGTGTGATGGCGCTCGGCTTGCACACCATTGTCAGTCTTGCGAAACTTTATTCTGAACAAGTGGAAAGCATCCAACCCGGTCCGTTGGAGGCAATTCAAGCCACCGGCGCAAATCGCTTGCAGACCATCATCTATGCGGTGATCCCACAGATCGTGCCGCCGTATATTTCGTACACCATGTATCGTTGGGATATCAACGTGCGCATGTCCACCATCATCGGTTTTGTGGGCGGCGGCGGCATCGGCTTCCTGTTACAGCAGAACATTAACCTGCTCAACTACCGCGCCGCCAGCGCGCAGATGCTTGCCATCGCCATTGTGGTCGCCAGCATGGACTATATCTCCTCGGTGTTACGAGAAAAGTACGTTTAACGCTTTCGCTAAATAACGAATTCCAAACCAAGCCCTCGCAATTCGCGGGGGCTTTTGGTTGAATTCAAGATGATATAATCTTTTCATCATGGAATCCGGCGCGCTTCTCAACAAACGTTATCAACTGCTCGAGCAACTCGGCGCGGGCGGCATGTCCAACGTCTATCGCGCGCGCGACCTGATGCTCGAACGCAACATTGCCATTAAAGTGTTGCACGAGAAATACTCCCAGGACCCGGCGTTTCAGGAACGCTTCAAAATGGAAGCGCGCGCCGCGGCAAACCTTTCGCACCCCAACATCGTCACCGTCCACGATTTCGGCTTCGATTTCGGGCAGTTATACATCGTCATGGAATACATCCCCGGCAAGGATTTGAAGACCATCCTCCGCCAGCGCGGACGCTTCAGCGTCGAAGAGGGGATTCCCATCATGGTGCAAGCCTGCGCCGGCATCGGGTATGCCCACCGCGCCGGGCTGGTCCACTGCGACATCAAGCCGCACAACATGATCCTCACCCCCGACAACCGCCTCAAAGTGACAGACTTCGGTATCGCGCGCGCCCTTTCCACCATCCTGCCCGATGAACGCGCCGATGTGGTCTGGGGCTCGCCGCAATATTTTTCACCCGAGCAAGCCGTCGGCGAGCCGCCCTCCCCATCTTCTGATGTGTACTCGCTGGGCATTGTCTTATATGAAATCCTGACCGGCGCCCTGCCGTTCAACGCCCCCACCAGCGACGAACTCGCCCGCATGCACCTCGAAGACCAGCCCATCCCCATCAGCGAATACGTTCCCGATATTCCGCCCGCGCTCGAAGAGATCGTCATGAAAGTTTTATCGAAGGAACCGTCCGCGCGGTACCGCACTGCCGACCAACTTGGGCGCGTCCTGCTCAAATTCGGGACTCAACGCGAAGCGACTCCCGCGCCCGCCCTGGCGTTGACTCCCGAAGCCGTGACGACGTATCAACAACCCGAACCGATGCCAGCCTACGAGCCGGTTCCATCCACCCCTCGGCCTGCCTACCCGCCCTCGGCATCTTCCTCCTTTGAAGCGGATTGGGCAACCATTGGGCTTGCATTGCTCGCGCTCATTTCTGTGGGCGGCTTAATCCCGTTTTGGATTTACATTTACTTCATCTATAACCCGCGCTAGTGTTACCTCGTTGGTTGAGTAGTCCCGCGCGCAATTCGCGGGACGTATCGAAACCAACTAGTTTCAAAAGTAATTTTGTAATAAAAACTCTTCTGGATACTGGTGGTTTCGACTGCTTGCGTCTCAACCACCGAATTATTTTCTATGCCCAAACCCCTCCTCGCCCCCTCCATCCTTTCCGCAGACTTCACCCGCCTGGGCGAAGAACTCGCCGCCTGCGAATCTGCCAACGCCGATTGGATTCACATTGACGTGATGGACGGTCACTTCGTCCCCAACATCACGATGGGCCCGTTCATCGTCGAAGCCTGCAAGCGCGTCACGAAACTTCCGCTTGACGCGCATCTCATGATCGAAAAGCCCGAACGCCATTTGGAATCGTTTGCCAAAGCGGGCGCGAACAATATCACCGTTCACATTGAGGCTTGCCCGCATATTCATCGCACCATCCAACACATCCACTCGCTGGGATGCAGCGCCGGCGTCGCGTTGAACCCGGGCACCCCCGTCGGCGCGATCGAAGCGGTGTTGGGCGATGCCGATTTGTTTTTGGTGATGAGCGTGAACCCCGGTTACTCCGGTCAGAAATTTATTTCATCCACTGTGGCGAAGGTGAAAGAAGTTCGCAGAAAATTGGACGCGTTGAAATCCTCCGCGCGCATCGAAGTGGACGGCGGCATTGACGTGGAAACTCTCCCCAAAATGAAGAAAGCCGGGGCGGATGTTTTCGTCGCCGCGACGGCAGTCTTCAAACACCCGAAGGGGACGAAGGCGGGAATCAAAGCCTTGCAAGCGAAATTACGCGATACGTAGCACGCAGTACGAAGTACTGCTTACTTCGTACTGCGTATTGCGTAAGGAGCATTAAACAAAAAATCACGGCGTATTGCCGTGACTTTTATTGTGGGGAACAAATCCTTACGCGACAGACTTGCTCATCGCCTTGATGCACTTGGTGCATAACACCTTGCGCACCACGCGACCCTTTTCCATCACGATGGTCTTCTGGAGGTTGGGTTTGAAGGTGCGGTTGGTGGCGCGTTGTGAGAACGAGCGACTATGCCCGAAGGTGGTGGATTTTCCGCAGTTTGCGCACTTAGCCATGACGTACAGTTTCCTTTCCTTGCTATAATTCCGGTGTCTCTGCCCTTTTGAAGGCACGGCATTTTACCACGTGACTTAATGGCAGGCAAGATGTTAAAATAGAAACTGCATATGCTTCCTACGCCGTCCTCGGCGCAGGATTACCATAAAACGCCGCCGGGGACGGCGGCAGGAGCAGAATAAGAAAATCATGGGCGAAGATACGACATCCTTGGGCGGCATCCACATCTCACCGAACGCGGTGGCGACCATCGCCTGCCAAGCCACGCTCGAATCGTATGGCGTGGTGGGGCTGGCGGCGCGCAACCTCGCGGATGGATTGATGAAATCCATCACACGCGACCCTTCGCGCGGCATCACGGTCCGCTATAACGGCGAAGACCTGGATATCGAGATCCACATCATCATCGAATATGGCACGCGCATCAGCAGTGTGGCGGAGAGCGTGGCGAACACCGTCCGCTTTCATGTGGAGAAGGCGCTTGGCTTGAAAGTGAATTCGGTCAACGTCCACGTGGCGGGACTGCGCGTGAGCAACACCGACTAAGAGGAGACAATTTGCCGAAAGGCAGTCCGCTAATCCACGCTAATCTCCGCGAATAAAAAATATTCGTGTGCATTGCGCAGAGTAACGGATAGGAGAATCATTTATGACTGTGGATACCGAGCGCGTCGACAACTTGCGTAAAAAGACCATCAATGGACAATCCATGAAGCGGCTGGTGGAGGCGGGCATGATCTGGCTGCGCGTCAACCAGCAGACCGTCAACGCGCTGAACGTGTTCCCCGTCCCAGACGGCGACACCGGCACGAACATGACGTTGACCATGCAATCGGCATGGAACGAGATCAAAGATTCGGGTCATCGCAAGATCAGCGAGATGGCGGCGGGCGTGGCAAAAGGCGCGTTGATGGGCGCGCGCGGCAACTCGGGCGTGATCCTTTCGCAGATCTGGCGCGGGTTCGCGCGCGCGGTGCATGAACGCGAAACATTAGATGGCGAGTCGCTCGCCAAAGGATTCGCCGAAGCGCGCGATACCGCTTACAAAGGCGTGGTCAAGCCGGTGGAGGGGACGATCTTAACCGTCATACGCGGAGTGGCTGACGCAACTGAAGCAGCCCTCCAGTCGACGAGCGACGCGATCACCATCCTTGAAGTGGCGGTGAGAGCGGCAGACGAAGCCGTCCAGCGGACTCCCGATCTCCTGCCTCTTTTGAAACAAGCCGGTGTCGTCGATTCGGGCGGCAAAGGTTTGTTTTTTATTTTGGAGGGCATGCTGCGCCACGTGTACGGCGAGTCGCTTGAGGCGCCGTTGATGAGCGTGCAACCGATCTCGGCGATGAATTTGCAGGGCGCGCTCGAAGAAGTGGAAGAGGGGCAGGATTACGAAGTGGTCGTGGATTTTATGCCGCCCACAAATTTCGATCTGCAACAATTTTATGGGCGGCTCGAGGAGATGGGCACGTCCATTCAAGTGGGCGAGGGCGAGGGCATGTATCGCATGCACATCCACGTGCCGCTCGAAAAAAGATACGAGCCCATTGATTACATCATGGGGCTTGGCACGATCACCAAAGTGGCGATGGAAAATTTGCTCGCGCAGATGGACGATATTCAAAAAAGCAAAACGAGCGCGATCTCGTTCGCGCCGGTCGAGCCGGGGCAGATCGCGGTGGTGGTCGTTTCGCCGGGCGACGGGCTGAGCCGCATCTTCGCCAGCCTCGGCGCGGCGGCGGTCGTCAAAGGCGGGCAGACGATGAACCCCTCCACGCAGGATATTTTGAAATCGTTCGAAGACCTGCCCACCGACAAAGTGATCATCCTGCCGAACAACAAGAACATCGTCATGGCGGCGAATCAAGCCAGAGATGTGACGGTGAAACAGGTCGCGGTGGTGCCGACTCGTTCCGTTCCGCAGGGACTCACGGCGATGCTCTCGCTTCAACCCGACGGGGAGGTTGATTCGGTCGCGGAGAAAATGGTCAAAGCCCTAGCCGCCGTGCAGACCGGCGACATCACTGTCGCGGTGCGCAATGTGGAGATTGACGGCGTGAACGTGAAAGAGGGTCAAGTGATCGCGCTGCTCGACGGTAAATTGGTGGCTTCGTCAAATTCAGTGCAAGAGGCTGTCGCATTGTTCCTCGAAAAAGCGAACGCGGCGGAGCATGAACTCATCACATTTTATTCCGGGCAAGATATGCCCCGCGCCGAAGCCAACCGCATCGCCGATGCGATGCGCGAGAAATATCGCGAACAGGATATCGAAGTGCAAGAGGGCGGGCAGGAACATTATCAGTTTATTATTTCGGTTGAGTGATAGACTCTGTCAGAATTAATTGGGACGCAGATGAACGCAGAAAACGCAGATTTTTTCTTTAGATCAGCGTAAGTCAGCGTTTATCTGCGTCCAAAACGAGCTTTGCGGTTTTAATTTAAATGTCTCCCACCTTTGATTTTCAAAAATACAACATCGCCGCAGTGATTCCCTGCTACCGCGTGGAGCGGGAGATTCAAGCGGTGTTGCGCGCGCTTCCGAAATATATTCACCACATCATCGTGGTGGACGATGCCTCGCCTGATTCAACGTCGGAAATTGTGGCGGTGATCGCTAAAAAAGATAAACGCATCACGTTGATCCGTCATAATTCGAATCTCGGCGTGGGCGGCGCCATGTTGACGGGATTCCGCAAAGCCCTCGAACTCGGCGCGCAGGTCGTCGTCAAAGTGGACGGCGACGGGCAAATGGATACAACCAACCTGCCCGAATTGATCGCGCCGTTGATCCATGGTCAGGCGGATTACACAAAGGGGAATCGCTTCCGCGATTTTCAGTCTCTGCAACAAATGCCGTTGATCCGCCGCATCGGGAACATGGGACTGGGCTTCCTCTCCAAAGCCGCGACGGGCTATTGGAATCTCTTCGACCCCACGAATGGATTCGTCGCCATCCGTTCCGAAGTTTTGTCGCAACTTCCGTTGAAGGGGATTGATAAAAGTTATTACTTTGAAACTTCGATGCTGGCGAATCTGTATTTGCTCGGCGCGGTGGTGAAGGATGTTCCCATGCCCGCGCGGTATCGGAGCGAGGTCTCGAACATGCTCATCCATCGCATCCTGTTCCAATTCCCACTCAAATTATTCCGCACCTTAATCAAGCGCGTCCTTCTCAAGAACTTCATTTACGATTTCACAATGGGAAGCGTATATGTTTTGGTCGGAACCCCGCTATTCCTCTTCGGCTTGATCTTCGGCGTCGTCAAATGGATTCAATACGCGAGTCTCAACATCCCCGCGCCCACAGGGACGGTGATGCTCCCCACGCTTTCGGTCCTGCTGGGGATTCAATTCTTGCTCGCGGCAATCGAGAACGATCTGCGGTCTACGCCGAAAGAGCCGTTGTCGCCTCCGCTGGCGTAGCCGACGTTCTCTAACACCGGCGCATCAGTCTTTTTGATTCAATATCTGTTCCAGCGCGTCTTTGAAGACTTCATACGGTTGCGCTCCGACAATCGCGTAACGGTCATTGATGACATAGGTCGGCACGCCCGTCACGCCGATCTGATACGCCCAGCGGACTTTATCCACCACGTCTGCCGTGTATTTTTCGCTTCCCACGTCGTTCTGCATCTCGTCCGCGTTCAAGCCCGCTTCTTCTGCCGCGGAGTGAAGCGTCTCCCATTGACTTGGGTCACCTCCCTCGGCATACACTTTGCGAAAAAGTATTTTGTGAAATTCGTTCCCCTTGCCGTTCACGCGCGCGTATTCCGTCGCTTCGTGGGCGAGGCGCGTGTTGTAGACCCGGTCCGTTGAGCGGAATGGCATCCCATACTTTGCGGCGATGGAAGCCAGCCGTTCCTCCGAACCGTTGGCGCGGGCATGCTTCACGTGTTCGGGCAGGTCGCGTCCCTCGAGCGGCGTATCGAAATACAAATAGAACGGACGCCACTCCACGTCCACTTGATATTCTTCTTTCAACCTCTCGACCACACCCTGGCCGACATAACACCACGGTCAGATATAATCGGAGAAGATGGTTAGTTTGAAATCCATGCGTTTTCCTCGATGGTGAATTGTATTGCGCGATGTTAGACAGTTGTTCCCCGTTGTTTCTTACGGTGCTATTGTTTTTTACCACCAAGGTTACAAAGTACAAAGGAAAATCTATAGGTCTTAAGGTATCAAACCTTTGTGACCTTGGTGTACTTTGTGGTTAAAAGGGTTTACCCATGAAAAACTTCGACCCCAAATACAACTCCATTCTCAAAACTGAAATCCATATCCACCTCGAAGGCGCAATCCGCACGCAGACGATCATTGATATTGCCAAAGAGTACAAGTTGAAACTTCCCTCGTATGAAGCGGACGAGTTGGATAAGCATGTGAAGGTCTACGATCAACTGCGCGACTTGGAAACAGTCTTGAAGGCGTTCGGGATTTTCCAAAACAGCATCACCTCGCCAAAAATCGTCGAGCGGATCGCGTGGGAATTGTTCGAAGATTCGGCAAAGCAAAACATCAAACTCTTTGAAGTGCGCTTCTCGCCCGATTGGGCATTCAGCGGACACAACGTTGACTGGGACGCCTGTCTCGAAGGTCTGCTCCGCGCCAAAGCCCGCGCCGAAAAAGAATTCGACATGGCGATCTGCTACATCGCCATCACCTCGCGCAGTTTGGGACCCGGGTCGTGCGTCAAAACCGTGGACTGGGCGATTCGGCATAGGGAACACATTCCCGCGATTGATCTCGCCGACAGCGAACGCGATTTCCCGCTGCGCGAGTTTGTCCCCTCGATCATGAAAGCCAAAGAAGCGGGCTTGAAAGTCACCATCCACACCGGCGAGGATACGCCCGCCTCGTTCGTCAAAGAGACGATTGAACTCGCCAGCCCCGACCGCATCGGACATGGGATTCACGCAATCGAAGACATGCGGGTTGTGGAACTTATCAAGGAGCGCGGCATCACGCTCGAAGTCAACCCGTGGAGCAACTACCTCACCAATTCAGTCCGCGCGATTGAAGAGCATCCGCTCAAGAGATTATTCGACCTCGGCGTGAAAGTGACCATCAACTCCGACGATCCCGAAGTGTTGGAAACGAATCTCAACAACGAATACCGCATTGCCCATGAAGTTCTCGGCATGAGCATGGATGAGATCGCTGCGTGCAATCGCAACGCCTATGAAGCGTCGTTTATTCCTGAGGCTGAGAAAAAGAAAATTTGGGAAAGGTATTTTCACTAGCAATTGCTTCCGCCGCCGTCCTCGGCGGCGAGGACGCCGCCTGGAGCAAATAATGACCCGCGCTCGATTCCCCGTCACTGTGCATTTGTTTTTCTTCCGCGAGAATCAAATCTTGTTGTTGCGCCGATTCAACACGGGGTTTCGGGACGGCGAGTACAGCGTCCCTGCGGGGCATTTGGAAGGGGGAGAAACGGTGATGGAAGCCGCGGCGCGCGAAGGGGCGGAAGAAGCGGGTGTCAACATCCCATTAAATGGAATGACATTTTCCACTGTCCTGCATCGCATCGAAGGCGAAGAGCGGGTCGATTTCTTTGTCGTGATCAACCAATGGGATGGCGAACCGTTCAACGCTGAACCCGATAAGTGTGATGATCTGCGCTGGGTGGATGTGGACGCGCTACCGATGAGCATCATCCCCTATGTGAAGCAGGCGCTGGAGAATCATCAAAAGGGGATACCCTTCGACGAGTACAAACAATAATTCAAGCATCATCCCTGCGGCGGCGATGGTGGATGCCCTTGTTTTTGTACATCTCATCGTCTGCCAGGCTGATAAATTTCAACAGCGAATATCCCGCCGCGCTCGTGGACGCGCCGATGGATACGCTTAATTCGGGCTCGCGATAATATTTGTTGTTCATCACCACCAGAGACTCCACGCGTTCGATCATGCTCTTTGCTGTATGTTCGTCTGCGCCGGGCATGATGAGGATAAACTCGTCGCCGCCGATACGCGCGGCGATCGTTCCATTTTCGATGCTGGCTTTCAACACTTCGGCTGTGCGGCGGATCAATTTATCGCCAGCGCTGTGACCGAACGTGTCGTTTGCCATTTTCAGCCCGTTCAAATCCACGATGATGAAACTGATTGGATCCTTGCGGCTCGTTTCAAGGTCTTGCAGGGTCTCTTCGAAGAACGCACGGTTGTACAAGCCGGTCATCACATCGTGCGTGCCGAGGTAGCGCAGGTATTCCTCCGCTTTTTTCCGCGCGGTCACATCCTGCAACGCCACCAATACCCAATCGAAATCGTTTTCGTGCCCGGGCATCAACGTCCAATGCAGATGCACATTCACGGGTTCGCCCGTCAATGAATAATTGATTCCCTCGCGCTCGTAATAGGTTTTGCCGTCCCACATATCCACGAGTTCGTTTTTGAAATGCTCGCCCATGCTATCGCGAAAAACTTTGCCGAGGTTTGCGAGCAACGAGTCTTTGTCCATCGCCTCGAACAGGCTGAGCGTTTTGCGGTTCACGTCGAGGACGCGGATCATGCCCATGAAGCGGCGCACAGTTTGAGGGTCCGAGTTGAGATGCGTTCGCAGGTCCGTCACGCCTTGCGCGCGCAACGAGTCGAATTCCGTTTTGATCGCCGAGTAGTCCTCCTCCCACAACGAGATCGGCGCGTACTCGAACAAATTGTGGAATCGTTTTTCAGCCTGCTTCAACGCGGTGATATTTTCGATCGCCACCAGCACGCACTCCCACGTGGATTCGCATTCGGGCAAAATGCGCCAGTGCAAACGGATATCGAGCGCTTCGCCATCCAGCCGATAGTTGACGCCGTCGCCCGACCAGCTCAACTCGCCGTTCCACAACGCCATCAATTCCGAACGCCAATGCTCGCGCATCTCGTCGCGGAACATTTTGTCGAGATTGGCGAGCAATTCTTTTTCGGTCTTTGCTCCAAATAGATTCAACGTCTCGCGGTTGACATGCGTCACTTTGATCAGCCCAAGAGTTTTATCAATGTCTTCAGGATGTTCGTTTAGAAATATATCCAAATCGTTCACCCCGCTTGCGCGCAACTTGTCGAAAAATTTTTTTATCCCGCTGTAATCCTGCTCCCACAATGAAATGGGAGCCTGATCAAAGAGACTTTCAAAATGATCCCCAGCCTTTGGCTTTGGCATGGCATCTCTCCTTTTGATTGATTATACAGCGGGGCTATGCTTCGCTTGTGTACAATTCTGAAAGAAGATATGATGCTGTCATGGGATTTTTACTTTTGGAAGGCGGAGCGGAATTCGGCGGGCGGATGCGCGAACCAGACCTGCGCTCCATCGAACTCGCAGGCGGATTCGACGCCCCGCTTCGCATCGTCCCTGCGGCTGCCTCGCCCGACCGCAACCACCTCCGCGCGGGAGGCAACGGCGTCCGCTGGTTCGAGTCACTCGGCGCGCAGGATGTTGAATCACTGCCATTGATCGACAAACCCAGCGCGAACGATGATTCAATTGCAAAATCTCTGCGCGAGGCAAAGTTGATCTACCTGCTCGGCGGCTTCACGCATTATCTCGGTCAGACATTGAAAGATAGTTTGGCATGGAAGGCTTGCATCGAAGCATTTGAAAACGGCGCAGTCATCGCGGGTTCAAGCGCGGGCGCGATGGTGATGTGTGAGTTTTATTATGACCCGTACGAAGGGAAAATTCACGAGGGATTAAATCTGGTGGGCAATTCGCTCGTCTTGCCGCATCACAACACATTTGGTAAAGGCTGGGCATCCTCGCTCTTGAAACAGATTCCCCACGTCACATTGATCGGCATTGACGAGCAAACAGGCATGTTAAACGACGCCGAAAATGGAATGTGGAACGTCTACGGCGCGGGGGAGGTGACGTTGTATCGCGAAGATGGCGTGGAATCGTATGAAGCGGGAAAAACATTTTCGGTTTAGAATTCGCACGTAACGCGACATATTGAACATTAACAAATTACTCTGACATAAGGCCGGTATAGCGTAAGAGCGGTTCAGAACCGTGAGAGAAACGGTCGAGAAAAGCAAGGACCTGAAATCGCAATTGGTTCACTTGGTCTGCCCAGCGA
>NZ_DBNHEF010000011.1:0-48271 GCF_057138825.1 Candidatus Defluviilinea gracilis | reverse complement strand
AGTGGGGTCTGGTGTGCATGGCGCACAATTTACGAAAACTGGCGATCCAATGACCGCCAGTTTTTTTGTCTCTTGCTCCGTTTACGCCGTTTTCTCAACTTGTTCTTCCCCTTTTTAGACAACCCCTATCTTGACGTATGCTAATCACCAATCGGCACGATCACCACGCTGGCTTTGATGTGGTGGCGCAAGTCGCTGATGACCGTTCCGTGGATCAAATCTGAAACGCCCGTGTGACCATGTCCACCGACGACGATCATTTCTATATTCGAATCGTTGATCATTTTCGCCAGTTCTTTGCCTGGCTCGCCGCTTCCGATCTGCCATTCGGAGTTGACTTTGTTCGCTTTCATCATCTCGGTCAATTTTTCGAGTCGGTCGCGGTCTGCGAGCGTTTCGGAATCTTCACCCTCGACGCCCAGCCTTCTTGCCACTGGACTTTCGACAACGTGCAACAAGGTGAGTTTCGTTTGCTTTTTGTTGATGAAGCGCAGACTTTCCGTGAGCAATTTTTCGTCCTTGCCTGAAAAGTCCAATGCCACGCCGATGTGCTGGTAGGGCGGAGGTGGTTGGATCGCGTTGATCGTTTGCGCGGCTTGACGATGGACACTCCCAATGCGAAATCCGTTTTTGTCCAGCCAGGGATGCGCGACCACGTAAAGCAATAGCAGTCCGAGTAATACAGTTAATGGGATCACGGTCGCTTCGATGATCCACGCGTCGCTTCCCGCGTCGGCGATCCACGCTCCGATTTGGTCAACGATCAATTTGATGTTCAGCGACAAAATGATTCCCGCCACGATCCATGCCAGGGCTTTTATCTTCGGGCTGATGGTGAATTCGCCCATGCGGCGTTTGTCTGCTACTGCGTTGATCAGCGGAATGATCGCAAACGGCAGTTGAAGCGAGAGGACGACTTGACTCAGCACGAGCATCGCGCCTGTGGCGTTTTCGCCGAAGTGGGCGATGACGAGTATCGCGGGGATGACAGCCAGAAGTCGGGTAATGAGGCGGCGCAGCCACGGTCGAATCCGCAGGTTGAGGTAGCCCTCCATCACGATCTGCCCGGCGAGCGTGCCGGTGATGGTGGAACTCTGTCCCGAGGCGAGAAGCGCGATGGCGAACGCGATCGGCGCGATGGACGCCCCAAGCAGAGGCTCCAGCAAATGATGCGCGTCTTGAATCTCGGCGACGGCAAAATATCCGTTTCTGTGAAAGACCGAAGCCGCCATCACCAAAATCGCAGCGTTGATGAAGAAAGCAATGTTGAGCGATAACGATGTGTCGATCGTGTTCCAGCGCAGGGTCTTTTTGACTTCGTCGCTGTCGCGCCCGATCTTGCGAGTTTGCACGAGTGACGAATGCAAATATAAATTGTGCGGCATGACGGTCGCGCCTAAAATGCCGATGGAAATATATAACGCGGTCGCGTCGGGCAGGGATGGGACAAAGCCATGAGCGATGCCAACCCAATCAGGTTTGCCCAACAGGATCTCGATGAAGAAAGCGACGCCGATCGTTCCGACCAACGCGATGACCACGCTTTCCAGTTTGCGAATCCCCGCATGCGACAACAACAAAAGCAGGAATGTATCCAACGCGGTAAGTATCACGCCATACAGAAGTGGGATACCGAAAAGTAATTGAAGCGCGATGGCAGAACCGATCACCTCCGCCAAGTCGCAGGCTGTGATGGCGATCTCTGCCAGAATGTAGAGGGGGATATTCACAATGGGCGGATAATCTTCATGACAGACTTGCGCCAGGTCGCGGCGACTGACGATGCCGAGCCTCGCGGCTAAACTTTGCAGGAGAATCGCCATAAGGTTGGACATCAACAAGACCCAGATCAAGGCGTAGCTATAGCGGCTTCCGCCCGCGATGTCTGTTGCCCAGTTGCCCGGGTCCATGTAGCCGACGGATACCATGAGGGCGGGTCCAGTGATCGCCAGCCAGCGCCTCCATGAGGAGGCTTTGGCTGGCACAATAACGGATTCATGTACTTCTGAAAGGGAATTTTGCGAATGTTTTTTCATGTTTGTTCTTCGATGTTTGCGTGATAAAAGATTTGAGACAATACCATGTCACTCTGAGGGAGCGGGGTTTGCGACCGAAGAGTCTCTTGTGTTGGCAGTAGAGACCCTTCGCTATCGCTCAGGGTGACATTTTGAGATGACTTTAGAATAGTTTCGGCAAAAAGCGACCTGTGCGCTTCATGTATTCTCGATACTCATCTCCGAATTTTTCGATGAGGTTGGCTTCCTCTTTTGGTGTGCGGATCGCCATGAGGACGAATGCCAGGATGCCGAACATCCCGATAAACCAGTTGTCCGCCATCATGCCAAAGGACAAGATGAATGACGAACCGATCGTGTACAACGGATGACGAATGTATTTGTAAATCCCATTCGTGGTGAGTTTGTGCTCTTTGCGCGTCGCGCTGGTGGGGGTGATTCCGCTCCCGATACTGCTGAACAGCCAGTAAATGCCGAACACACACAGGATTCCAATCCCAACGCCGAGCCAGCGAATCGATTCGGGGAGTCCGATCTTCGACCAAGCCATCCATTGCGGATTAATGAGATAGATCAGCGGACTCAACCAGAGGATCAGTCCTCCGATACGGATGAAGTTCATCATCACGCCGCCGTCCACTTTGCGGGAAACGGTTTCGCCTGATTCTTTGTCCGCTTTGCGGCGGAAGTAACCTGAGATGCCGATGCCTGTGAACAAGACAAGCGCGGCGATCATGCGGAAAATATTTTCGTTCATTTTTTACCTTTCATTCGTTCTGTTAGTTCAAGATATTTGTCGTACGGTTCGGCTGTCCAGCCGTTGACTCCGTGTTTGGGGAAATACACGCCGTGTATATAAATCTGTCCGATTGTCATCAGGGCGATCACGCCCCAAAATGCATACCTGCTAAACAAAATGCCAACGATTGTCAGGACGCCGACAACGATAGCAAGTTTAGTGATCCTTCTGTTTGTTGGAACATGCTTTTCAAATTTGTTGAAGACAACGAAGTAAGCAAGGCTGGCAATGGTCAGGACGATGAGGATTTCGGTCAGGCTGACTGCTGGTAAAGATGGAAGTAAAACTGCGCGTTCAAACATGTTCGTTAACTTTCTTTGATTGATTTCTTGCAAAGGTCAATCGTAGGTCAGGCTTTTAGCCTGACGCTTTTCCGAATTTTGATGAATAGTGGGTTGAAAACCTGCCGTACAATTTCTTGTGTAAGAGGGCTAATAGACTTATTGCATACGCTCACCATGCAAAAGATTGTCAGGCTGTAAGCCTGACCTACAAAGCATTTAACTCTCTTCCACAAAAATCTTGCTTGTAATGTTCAACCCAAGCACCGAGGTTTTGCGCCCGACTTTGACCGTTAGATTGTGGTCGTATGATGAATATTCCTTCACCTCGATACTTGCGCCAGGCGTGATGCCGAGGGATTCGAGATGACGAAGTAACTCATCGTCCGCGGCTTTGACGCATTGGATCGTGCCAGTTTGATTCGGTCTCAGCGCGGAGAGCGGAGTCGAATCGTCCAGCGGCATCTTAAGATCGGCGGTGGGGATCAACTCTCCATGGGGGTCACGAAGCGGATGTCCCATCGCGGCGGCGATACGTCGCTCAAAATCTTCCGAGATGACGTGTTCGAGTCGCTCCGCCTCTTCGTGCACTTCATCCCACGAATAGCCGAGTGTTTGCACGAGCCACGCTTCGAGCAGACGGTGATGCCGAATCACTTCGAGCGCGGCTTTCTTCCCATCTTTCGTGAGCGTCACGCCTTGGTGTTTTTGATATTCAACCAGCGGCGGATTCGACGCGGCAAGTTTTTGAATCATGCCCGTCACTGACGCAGGCTTGATCTTGAGTCGTTCCGCGAGCGCGTTGGTGCTGGCCGGCGCGCCGCGATCGGTCAATTCGTAAATGTGTTTCAGGTAATCCTGAATCGAGATGGTGAGTGTTTGTTCCATTATCCGTTCCAAAGTGTGATCGTAGTGCAGGCGAAGAAGACCATGAACGCAATGTTGAAGCCTGCGCCTTCTGTCGCGTCGCGCAAAAATTGCGGCAGGATGCGGTTGATGACCAGCCACGCGATGGTCAGTGTGAGCGGGTTGATCCACGTCAACCAAAGTGGGAATGACGTTTGACCCGATGCAACCAAAATCGAAAACCAAATGGATGCGATCACAATGAAGATCATCACAGGAGCGTATGTGATGATCAAAACTTTTTTATGCCGCTCGATCATTTTGACGATCACCGCCTGCGACTCTTCGCTGACATTGTTCAACGCGTGGACGTATTCGCCCATGTAATAAAACGTGCCGTGGACGAACGCGCCCAGGATGGATGCGGTTCCGAACAAGCCGACAACTGTCAGCACAGCGGAGGTGTTCGCGCCGCCCAAGCCTTGATAGATGTGCCAGTATCCTGCGACGTATAAAGGTGTCCCGAACACGCCGAGCAACGCGCCCCAGATCATTCGGTTCGGTGATAGCACGATCATCTTTTCGGCGTCTGAAAGCAGTTTGGCGAACGGCTTGAGTTTGGGATACTCAGCGAGATTCACTTTGCTCGCGAGCAAAAGCACATCACCGATGGCATAGAGGAACGCGCCGAGGAAGGCGAGTAATCCAGAGATGCGGAGGGGGAGGAGAATGGTTTCCATAGTTTTCTGTTGTTGCGAGGCGATACTTCGACTTCGCAGAACGATGTTTATTTATTTGCCTGAAGAACTTTCAATCCCGAAGGGATGGAAGAATTATAGAAAATGGAACAAGGCACGATCAAATCCCGCAGGGATGACATATCCTCATGCAAAGCCATGACACCCCTTCGGGGTTGGCTTGCCTATTACGTGCAAATCTATAATCATTTCACTCCTTCGGAGTTACAACTTACTTAATCAATAATCCAGTTACCCACAACAGCATCATGCCTGTCAACACGCCGCTGAAGACGGTCATCGGTATGGCTTCGCGTTGGGTGTCTTTTTGAATCAATTTGGCGATTTCGTAAATGACTTGGAAGATCGCGCCTGCGCCGATGGCGAGGAACAGCACAGCGAGAAACGGCGAGGGAGCATATCCGCCGATCCATGCGCCGAGGATGGCGGGTGCGCCGCCGATCAATCCCATGACCGCGAGTCGTCTAATTGTGGGTTTGTCGCGTAGTACGGGAGCGATGATTCCAAGTCCCTCGGTGATGTTTTGGATGATGAATCCCACGACGAGGAATGTTCCCAGCGCGATCTCGCCGACGTTGTACGCCGCGCCGATGGCAAGTCCCTCGCCGAGGTTGTGGAATCCTATTCCGACCGCGATGATGAACGCGACCGATAAACGTCTCTGCGATTCATCGCCTGATGTGTTGGTTTGACTCTTTGAAATTGCATCCAACAAAAGGAAAGTTGCAACCGCGCCGATGCCGATCAATCCAATCCCTTGGAATGTGGCTGGAACTTCTGCCGCAAACTCCAGCGCTTCGGCGAGCGTGTCCAAGCCGAGGAAGATGAGCAAGCCCGCCGTTGCCGCCATGAGGAAGGTCATCGTGCGGCGACCGAGAGTCCGCAGTGCGGGGAACCAGAAGATGCCGATGAAAACGGGGATCACGCCGACGTATAAGCCGATCAATGTGAAGCCCCAGAATGTTGCCGCGTCGGGTTGTGGAGTTTCGAATGCGACGGGAATGTCCACGCCGAAGACGATTGCATTCGTTGTGAAAACGCTGACACCGTATGCTTCGCCGTAATTCCATGGATAGGGAATGTGAATAACGGCGCGTCCCAAGCGCGGTATCGTTGTATCTGGTGAAACCGTGAATGGCATGATGGCTTCGTTCACGCCGACTTGCGCAATTGTGAGCGCGTCAGGTCCCATGTTGCGGACGTGAAGCTCAATCACGTTTTGTTGGAGGTTGTAACGCTCGATGTCGAGAGTCTCGATGGGCGCGGCAGATTCCAAATCCAAGCCGCCGCCAGTGGAGAGGAAGAGCGCGATCACTCCAGCGAGGAGAATGATGGGGAGCAGAAGCAGGACGAAGGTCCGAAAGGTGAAGCGTGTGGGTTCAGTCGAATGAGTCATGATGAGCCTCTATTCCGTCACTTCGAACATGCCATTCCAGCCGAGTTCCGCAAACTCCGTCACGTGCGCGTGGAACATGTACATGCCCGGATATTTGTAACTGAATTCGAGAATGCCGCGTTGCGCCTGTCCTTGAATGATCGTGTCGGTAAATTCGGCGGGCGTGAGACTTGTGCCAGTGGGAAAGTATTGAAAAAAGTTTGCGTGCAAGTGGAATGAGTTGATGAGATCGAACTCGAGGATGTTCACGAGATAGATGCGAATCGTTTCGCCGACCTTGATCTGGATCGGATGGTTTTGATAATGAAAAGGAATCGCGTTGACCGCATAAAAATCATTCGCATCATCGAAGTCCACATCAAAGCCGCTCATCACCATCACCATCTCGCGATCCACGCGCGGACGTCCGCCTTTGGGGTCAACGATGAACGTGCCGTAGAGTCCCTTTGCGATGTGACGCGCGAGAGGGAATGCGTGACAATGATAGAGGTGGAGTCCGAACGGTTCCGCATCGAACTCGTAGACGAATGATTCGCCGGGCAACACGTTTCCCCCCGGACCTGAACCTGGTACGCCGTCCATCGAGCCTGGATGAAACCCGTGAAAGTGCATCGTGTGCGGATGATTGCTTCCGTTGGCAAAATTGATTCGTATGCGGTCGCCTTCGGTGGCGCGAAGCGTTGGACCGGGGATGCGTCCGTTGTACGTCCATGCGGGATAAACGATGCCCGGAACAACTTCGATATCCTTGTTGTGCGCGAGGATCTTGTACTCGCGCAGGGTTTGTCCGCTGGGCAGGGTGGAGACTTCGCCGTAATCGAAATCGGTCAGAATGTCGTCAGGATTGAAGCCGTTGGCTTCGTGGTCCACTTCGCCGACAGTGTTGGGCAGTGTGCCATCATGTCCATCGTGTTGCATGGCTGGCGCGGCAAGGACTTTTGTTTTGTTCGCGTGATCGTGGTTCGTGTTTGCAAGCACACCGACACCCGCCGCGCCGAGCAGGGTGAGTCCGCCCGTTTTGAGGAAATCCCTTCGTGTGAATTTAGTAGTCATCGATTCTCCATTTGGGTAACTAAACAAAAATTTAGGTATGCCTAAATTTTAGGAGGAGATGAATAATCTGTCAAGGGCGGATTTGGAATTGGCGAAAATACCCGTCCAAAGATTCTGGTTTCGATCTTGCCAAAATACAGGGTTGACTTTTTGTGGGGGAGTCTGTACAATGCGTTTGTTAGTCCAGTGAATTTACAAAGTCGTCAGACAAATTGTTCTTCTTGTAGTGGCAATCCAAATTCTTGTTGCAGGAAACTTGATGAAAAAGGCTACGCATCAACAAACGAAGCAACACAATCGAGATTTGGTTCTCAGAACGATCTTTGCCAATGACCCGATCAGCCGCGCCGAGATTGCGCGTATCACCCACCTGACCCGCACCACGGTTTCAGATGTTGTGTCTGGCTTGCTTGCCGAAGGTTTGGTGCATGAAGTGGGGCGCGGGGAATCCATTGGAGGAAAATCTCCAATCTTACTGAGCGTCCTTGCAGATTCGCGCTATTTAATCGGACTGAACCTCGCGCAAGATAAATTTATCGGCGCGGTAGTCAATTTGAGGGGCGAAATCAAAGAGACCGTTGAAGTGGGCGTGCACGACGATAACGGGGAAAAAGCGCTCGAACTCGTTTACCAAATTCTTGACCAATTGAAACGAAAAAAATACAAGCCGCTTGTGGGAATTGGAGTCGGCGCGCCCGGCCTAATCAACACGCGCGAGGGAATCATTTTGAACGCGGTGAACCTGGAATGGGAAAATCTTCCGCTTGGTACTCTGCTTCAAAAGAAATATAAGATTCCCGTTCTCGTTCTCAATGACAGTCAAGCAACCGCGATTGGGGAGTATGTGTATGGAAATAAGCACAAGCCGGACGAGAACCTGATCGTTGTCAATGTGAAGTATGGTATCGGCGCGGGGATATTAGTCAACGGGCAATTGTTTCAAGGCGACGGGGGAGGCGCAGGCGAGATCGGTCATGTGGTGATTCAAGAGAATGGCGAATTATGCCGGTGCGGCAAACGCGGCTGTCTGGAAACCATCTCCAGCGCGCGCGCGGTGATGCAGCGCTTGAAAATGGATTCGCTCGATGCGGTTCAATCCGCGTTTGAGGCTGGCGACGCCAAAACGAAAGAGTCCATTGAACGGGCGGCGCGGTATTTAGGCGTCTCTCTTGCAAATTTGATCGGCACACTGAATATTCAGAAAATCGTTTTGACAGGCGATATGACGCTCTTCGGTACGCCGTGGCTGGAAGCTGTTAATCGCGCGATGCAAAACGCCGCGTTAACTCGCATGTCTGAAGGCACTCAGCTTGAATTAGGCACCTTGGATTATCGCGCCTGTATCCTCGGCGCGTCTGCTTTCCTGTTGCAGGATGGCTACTCGCCTTTGTTTGGCGGAGCGCATTAATGACTTTACCGTTAATCCCTCCGCGTGTTGCGCCTCCATTGGATGAAGAATTTCGCCCGGCGGTTTTGGCGCGTCGCGCGTTTCAGAATTCCGTTGAATCTGAGAGCGAGAGGCTGGTGATCGGGCTTGAAAGAAATAACGGAGAGTTTTCTCGAATCGAATTAAAAGTTTTTCCCGAATCGCACTCGAACTTCGGCGCAAATCTTGAATATGTTGAACGCGCTCTCAAGTTTCTCCTCTGGCAACGCGGCGGACACAAGATCTACGTTGGCGGCTCGCGCAAGATCGGCGAGCACATTCGAAATGATTACGCGGCAAACGGCGCTCGGAACTTTGATTACCATTTTATGGGAGATCAAGTCTACGAGCGCGCATTCGAAGTGGTCTTATGCGCTGCGGATGAAGTGCCCGCTTCTTTCGAGAGGGGGAAACTGCTCGGCCGCAACCTGCAAGGTCATCGCATCGGCTTCGACTTGGGCGCATCCGACAGAAAAGTCAGCGCGGTGGTTGGCGGGGTTCCGGTTTTCAGCGAGGAAGTCATCTGGGAGCCGCGCAAACACTCTGATCCCGAATATCACTACAACGAGATCATGCAATCGCTGAAAACTGCCGCGAGCAAACTCCCGCGCGTGGACGCGATCGGCGGCAGTTCCGCTGGCATTTATGTGGATAACCGACCGATGGTGGCTTCGCTGTTCCGGGGGATTCCTGTTGAGCGCTTTAGCGAAATCAGGAACATGTTCCTGCGAATCAGAGACGAGATGGGAGTGCCGCTGGAAGTGATCAATGACGGAGACGTCACCGCGTTGGCTGGCTCGATGTCCATTGAAGATAACGGCATTTTGGGTATTGCCCTGGGTTCGAGCGAGGCGGCGGGTTATGTGAACATGACTGGGCAGATCACCGGCTGGCTAAACGAGCTGGCGTTCGCCCCCATCGACTACAACCCAAACGCGCCGATCGAAGAGTGGTCGGGCGACCGAGGCTGTGGCGCGTCGTATTTTTCACAACAATGCGTTTTCAGGCTCGCGCCCAAAGCGGAGATCGATATCCCATCGAGCCTGACCGACGCCGAGAAGTTGAAATTTGTTCAGAACCTGCTGGATTCGGGATACGGAGGCGCGTTGAAGATCTGGCAAACGATGGGAATTTATTTAGGCTATGGCATTGCTCACTATGCCGAGTTTTACGACCTCAAGCATGTTTTGATTTTAGGCCGGTGCACCTCGGGACGAGGCGGAAATCTATTGTTGGAAGGCGTGATCAACGTGTTCGAAACCGAATTCCCCGAACTTTTGAAGAAAATAGAAATTCATTTGCCCAGCGAGAAATTACGCCGCGTGGGTCAATCCATTGCGGCGGCAAGTTTGCCGGTCATAGAACAGGCGCAGGCATGAAATTTTCTCTGAATACGGCTGAAGTTTTTATCCCGGACGGCGTGGCTGAGGAGCAGGCGCTGGGACGCACAACGCATTTATGCCTTGCCGCGCATCAGGACGATATTGAGATCATGGCGGCGCAACCGATCTTGGAGTGTTTTCAACAAGGCGATAAATGGTTCACAGGCGTTGTTGTCACGGATGGTCGAGGGTCTCCGCGCGATAGCCTTTATAAGGATTACACAGACGATGAGATGCGGGCTGTGCGTTTTCATGAACAACGCAAGGCGGCATATGTGGGCGAGTTCTCCGCGCAAATCATGTTGGACCTGCCCAGCGCCACACTTAAGGACGCGTCTCGACAGGAACCCATCGAAGATTTTGTGGAGATCTTGCGCGCCACAAAACCGAACTATGTGTACACCCATAACCTTGCGGACAAGCATGATACGCATATCGCGGTTGTTCTGAGGGTGGTGGAAGCCATCCGCCGACTGGACCCGGCTGAACGTCCCGAGAGACTCGTGGGGTGTGAGGTCTGGCGCTCGCTCGATTGGATGATCGATCCAGATAAGGTGTTGATGAATACCTCCGCCCATGAAAATCTCCAGTTCGCTTTGTTGGGCGTCTTTGATTCGCAGATCGTCGGCGGGAAGCGGTACGACCTCGCTTCGATGGGGCGCCGCCGCGCCAACGCCACATATTTTGAATCGCACGGCGTAGATGCGACACACGGGCTTTCGTATGCAATGGATATGACTCCTTTGATCGCCGAAGAGTCGCTTGACCCGGCTGTTTTTGTGCGGGAGTTTATTCATCGTTTTGCGCAGGATGTTGATACTCGTATTCGCCAGATGAACTGACTTTTCTTTATTTATCCTGTTCATGCGGCAGAAAGGAGATCGATCGAAGAGCATAGTATTTCAATTTGCGTATTCAACCGATGTTTGAAAAACTACAAGGAGAAGAAAAAAATGAACAAGAAACTGTTTACGTTGCTTTCAGTTTTGGTGTTGGTCAGTATGATGTTGACCGCCTGCGGTGGCGCGGCTCAGCCAAAAACCTTGAAGATCTACCTGCTCGATTACACCCCCGACACCATCGCGTGGTTGAAGAGCGATATCAACCCGGCGTTTGAAAAGGCTCACCCGGGCGTGACGGTCGAGATCACCGAAGGCTCATGGTCGGGTTGGGATACGACCTTTGCCGGTTTCTTCGCCGCGGGCGAAGGTCCCGACATCATTAACCTCGGCTCTGAAATGAACACGCTCTACGGCAAGAATCTTGCCGATATGGATCCGTACCTTGGCGCTGGCGCCTGGAGCGAGATCAGTAACTTCGGTCCCGCGCTCGAAAATGCCAAGTACGAAGGCAAACTGCGCGGTCTGCCGATCTTCACCGCTCCTCGTTACGTTTTCTGCCGTTCCGATCTTGCGACCGGCACGCTTCCGCCGAAGAGCTTTGCGGATTGGATTTCGTTCACGAAAGCCAACACAGTGATCGACCCCGCCACCAACTCGTTGACCCAACAGGCGCTTCACCCGGTGGATGCGGCTACCATGGCTGACTGGCAGTGGTGGTTGTTGGTCTTCTACTCTCTCGGCGGCCAACTTTATAAAGCCGATGGCTCGCCCAACTTCGATTCCCCGGAAGCGCTGGCGACCACCCAATTCCTGCTCGATCTGCGACAGGCTACCTACGGTCCCGCTTCAGATGCGGTTGGCGCGCTTCCTGCTGGCCAAGGCTCCGTCATTGATGTGGACGACGCCACGGGTAAGAACAACGGGGTGATCTGCCTTGCCCACTCCGGCTGGGCGGCTCCCGCGTTTGATCGCCCCGTCTGGGAAAATATTTCCATTGAACCGTTCTACGGCGATCCGGCGAACTTCCCCAACAGCAAACCGGTGGTGCTTGCGTTCAACGACTGGCTTGCAGTCGCGGATTACAGCCCGAACAAGGAACTCGCGGCGGATTGGTTGAAACTTGCCTTCAGCAAGGAAGGCAACAACAAGTGGAACGAGACCATGGGTCTCATCCCTGCCCGCAACGACTCGCAATACGGCTACGTGACCGACTCTCCGCAACTGCAACGCGAAGCGGAATTGGCGGCGGAATATGGCGTGGGCTTCGCTGGAATCAAGGAAGCCGCAAAATTGTCCACCATCATGCAAGACGCGCTGGGCAAATTGGTGACCGAAGAGCTCACTCCTGAAGAAGTCAACCAGACGATTCAGGAACAATACTCTGCGGCGCTCGCCGAATAAGAAAAGATCTAAGTGAGTTGGGCGGGGAGTCCTCCCCGCCCAACTCTCCCCTCGTACCTCGAGGAGTATGCCATGCTGGAAAACCCATATATCAATGTGTTGATCGTGGCGGTATTGACCGTTGCGCTCATTGTATCTGCCAGTTATGGTTTGGGTTTCCTTGCCCGTTCGATCGTCCGGGCGCGCGGCGCCACGCCCAAACAGCAAGAAAGCGCCTTTGCGGGTTATTTTTTCGCCGCACCCTGGATCGTTGGCTTCATCATATTTGTCGTTGTACCCCTGTCTTTTTCTTTATACTGGAGTTTCACCGATTATCGCATCGCCTCCGGCGCGCCGGCAACCTGGAAAGGGATCGAAAATTACCGCGACATCCTCCTCCATGATACTGGTTTCCGCGCCTCGCTTGTCAACACCTTGTATCTGACCTTGATCGGCTTGCCATTACAGATGGGAGTGGCGTTATTCCTTGCCGTGCTGTTGAACCAAAAGATGAAAGGCGAGCGCGTTTTCCGAATGGCGTTTTACTTGCCGGTGATCCTCGGCTTTAACACCGCCGTATTGCTGTGCTGGCGTTTGATGTTGAATACCGGCACGGGTATTGTTAACCAGATCATTCGCGCGATATCCACTTCCGTTCCGCCCTTTGGAGTATTCAGTCGCGCGCTGATCCTCGTCCAGGAAGTTGTCACCGCGTTCTTTTTAGGGATGAATACGGGGAAATACAACCTGCTGACAAAAGTGCTTGAAGCGGGTTTCCCTGCCGACAACCGCGTTCCGCTTTGGGTCCAGAGTCCATTGTGGACGAAAATGTCCGTAATTTTACTCATGGTCTGGGGATGCGGCACAATGATGCTGATCTTCCTCGCCGGTTTGAACAACATCCCCAAAGAATTGCACGAAGCCGCCGAAGTGGATGGCGCGACCGCCTGGCAAAAATTCTGGAGAATTTCCTTCCCCCTGCTCACCCCGTATATTTTCTATAACCTGGTCGTTGGGTTGATCGGCTCCCTGCAGATCTTCGAGCCGATCTTTGTCCTTTACCGTGATAACGAGCCGATTGTCTCTTCGACGATCTCAATGGTCTACTATCTATGGGAAACGAGTTTCAGCCATTTTGAGATCGGGTATGGCTCTGCCATTTCGTGGGTCATTCTTGTCATCATCCTCATTTTTACGCTTATCCAGTTCAAGCTTCAAGACCGCTGGGTAACCTACGATGTGTACTAGGCAGGCAAAATGAAAAGATACTTCCCCATCCTCAAAGGCATTTTGCTGTACGCCTTGCTCACCGGCGCAACCATCCTAATGAGCTTCCCCTTGTTTTGGATGATCTCATCCTCGCTTAAAACCGTGGAAGAAACGAACTCTCCGGGCATCGTCTGGATTCCAGACCGCCCAACTCTCGAAGCCTACATCGATATTTTTCAGAATGAAAATTTTGTGCGCTCCTATTTCAACTCCGTGTTCTACGTAACGCTGGCATTGGCAGGCACATTGATTTCGATCGCCGCCGTGGCATATGCCTTCAGCCGCGTGGAATGGCCCGGGCGAAACATCGTATTCTTCCTCATGCTCTCCACCATGATGATTCCGCCGCAAGCGCTTATCGTGCCGCAGTACGTGTTCTTCAATAAACTGGACTGGATCGGCACCTTCAACCCGCTTATTATTCCGGGCTACTTCGCCGGCGGCGCGGCGATGGTCTTCTTATTGCGTCAGGCAATGGCGCAAATCCCCAAAGAATTGGACGAATCCGCGTTCGTAGACGGCGCAAACCACATCCAAATCTGGTGGGAGATTATCCTGCCGCTGGTTAAAGCGCCGCTCGCCACCGTGGCAACCTTCCTTTTTGTCGGCATGTGGAACAACCTGCTCACCCCGCTTATCTATCTGCAAACCATCGACCTGTACACCCTGCCCGTATACGTGTCCACCCTATACAACATCAACCTGACGACGCAACCGTGGCCCACCATCATGACCTCGGCAGTGCTGACCACCGTGCCTCTCATCGTTGTCTTTTTCCTTGCCCAGCGCTACATTCTCGAAAGCGTAGTGGTCTCTGGCTTGAAAGGATAAGCGTGGACATCGAACATCTCATCGGGCAAAAACTATTATTCGCGTTTCACGGCAAAGAGACCCCCTCGCCTGAAATTATCGAAGCGTTCCAAAAATACCACCCCAGCGGGATTTCATACTTCCGCAGTTTAAATATCGGGACTCCCTCCCAAGTGCGCGAGTTGACCAACGCCCTGCAACGCCTCGCGCGCGACCTCGACCTGCCTCGCCTCCTCATCGCTACCGACCAGGAAGGAGGGCAGTTGATGGCGGTGGGCGACGGCACGCCCCTGCCCGGCAATATGGCGTTGGGCGCCACACGCTCCGCAGAACTCGCGCGCAAAGCGGGCGAAGTGCTCGGGCGCGAATTGTCCGCGCTGGGCATCAACGTCAATTATGCGCCCTGCGCCGATGTGAACATCAACCCGCAGAATCCCGTTGTGGGCGCGCGCTCCTTTGGCGAAGATCCTCGTCTGGTTGCGGAGCTGACCGCGGCCATGATCGAAGGAATTCAATCGCAAGGAGTTGCCGCCACGGTCAAGCACTTCCCCGGTCACGGCGATACCGCCAGCGACACGCACCACGGGCTTGGCACTGTGCCACACTCTCTCGAACGACTTCGCGCCGTAGAATTGCCTCCTTTTATCGCCGCCTTCAAAGCGGATGCCAAAATGGTGATGACCGCGCACCTCGGAATCACTTCGCTGGACGGCGCAAACCCTCCTCCCGCCACCTTATCTCCCAACATCATCAACGGTCTACTGCGCCGCGATTTCGGCTACGATGGTGTCGTTGTCACCGACGCGATGGACATGAAAGCGATTCGTCAGGGCGAGGCTTTGCGCGAGGAATCTGTGCGCGCGGTGAAAGCGGGCGCAGACTTGTTGCTCAATACCAGCGACCCACAAGATCAGACCCGCGCGTTCGAAGGCCTGATGGAAGGATTCAAGTCTGGTCAACTCACGCTGGGCGAGTTGGAAGCGTCCGCCGCGCGGATCTCACGCTTGAAACAATGGATCGCCGAGAATTCAGCCTCGCATGATCTCGCGGTAATTCGATCTGCCGAACACATGCGGGTTGCTCAAGAGATTGCGGAGAAATCCATCACACTGGTGCGCGATCGTGAAAAGTATTTGCCGCTCAAACTCGAATCGGACCAACGCATTGCGGTGATCGTTCCCCAGCCAAAAGACCTGACGCCAGCGGACACGTCATCGTACATTCAGCCTAAACTGGCAGAGTCTATTCGGGACTATCACGCTCGCACAGATGAGTTCGTCATCCCGTATTCGCCCACTGAGGCAGAATCGGCCTCAGTGTTGGGGCGTGTCCGTGAATATGATGTGATCGTCGTTGGCACGATCAACGCCTATGCCGAAGAGAAGCAAGCCGGGTTTGCGCGCGCGCTCTTGAATCTTGGCAAGCCCACGATTGTGATCGCCATGCGTCTCCCGTATGACCTTGCCGCCTTTCCGCAAGTCTCCGCGTACGTTGCCGCGTACGGCATTATGGAGCCGTCCATGCGCGCCGTCGCGAAAGCCTTGTTTGGCCGCATCCAGATGACCGGCCGACTACCGGTATCCATACCCACTGTCGGGTGAAGCGCGGAGTCCCGTCTACATAATTTCTCTGAATCGATCGAAGTGGAATAGTGAATGTCCTGTCGGATTCGCGCTCTTGCGAATCTTGTTACGCAACTCATGCGTCATATTACACAGGAAGGTTGCGGGCGAGTTGCCGAAGCGCAGTGTGCGCTGCCGCTTGATAAGACAACCTGAAAGGAGCGAGTAAGGAAACCATTGCGTCAAAAGTAACCGGAAGTCTGTTTGTAACGTGTTCAAAATATATAGGAGAAGAAATGCAAAAGAAACTGTTCGTTTTGTTATCTGCTTTGATTTTGGCGAGCCTTGTGCTCTCGGCTTGCGGCACCCCCGCGCCTACCGAGGCGCCTGCCACAGAAGCGCCAGCCACTGAGGCTCCCGCTACCGAGGCGCCTGCGACTGAGGCTCCCGCCACAGAAGCGCCAGCCGCTGAAGTGACCCTCACCCTGGGCTCCTGGCGCGTGGATGATGTTGCCGCCTGGGACGTGATCAATGCCGCGTTCCACGAGAAATATCCCAACATCACCGTCAAATTCGACCCGACCAACCCGCCCGATTACAATGCCACGCTTCGCACCCAACTCGAGACCGGCACAGGTCCCGACTTGTTCTTCGTGCGTTCCTTCGCAACCGGGCGCGAACTGTTCGATGCGGGTTACATCGCTTCTTTGAAAGACCTGCCCGGCATCAACGATAGCTTCACTGCCGCTTCCCGCGCTCCGTGGGCGACCGATGACGGCGAGCCGTATGCGGTGCCGATCATCGCCGTATCTCATGGCATTTACTATAACAAAGACCTCTTCGCCGCCAATGGCATTGAGATTCCCGCCACTTGGGAAGACCTGATGGCCGCCGCCAAGACCCTGCAAGACGCGGGCGTGATACCGTTTGCGAACGGGACAAAAGACGCCTGGGATATCAACGAAGTTGTGATGATGCAACTCATCCCCAGCGATATCGGCGGTTACGATGGGCGCATGGCGTACCTGAACGGCGAACGCTGTTTCAACAGCGACGAAATGGTCGCCGCCTTCCAGCAGATTGCCGATCTGAAACCCTACCTGCCGACAGGCTTTGAAGCGGTCAGTTACTATGACGCCAGCCAGCTTTTCGCGCAGGGACAAGCCGCCATGTTATTCGACGGCTCTTGGAGCATCGGTCCGATCAAGAAAGACGCCACCGACTTTGAGTGGGGCGTGTTCTACCCGCCCGCGCTCGCAGGCAAAGACACCTATGTGTCCTTCCATACCGATGCCGCTGTCGGCGCGAACGCCGCATCCCCGAACCTCGAATCGGCCATGCTCTTCCTTGAGTTCCTCGAATCGCCTGAATTTGCCGGATTGCTTGGCGATAACCTGCCAGGCTTCTTCCCGCTGACCAAGGAGATTCCGACCCTCAGCGACCCGATCAGCGCCGACTTCATGGCGTTCAACAAAGCCGCCAAAGGCGTGGACATTCGCTTCGTGTGGGAAAAACTCCTCGCCGCGCCCTCCGGCAGCGTGGATGCCTACACCTCCCTCAACAACAACGTGATCGCCGTGTTGAAGGGCGAGAAGACCCCGAAGGAAGCCGCCGACGCTTTCAATGCTGATGTGGCGGCTTGGTACGAACCTGCCGCGGCTTGCAAGTAATCAGCCGTTTCAGCGTACAATAAAAGGCAGGGATGGGTTTCCCATCCCTGCCGATTGTATAACCATAAAAAGTAGAGACCATGACTCGCGCGCCAGACCTGTTCAGCGTAAAGAACCGCCAAAAAATTACATGGCTCTTATTCCTATTGCCCGCCGTGGCAATGTACCTCGTGTTCATGGCGGGACCATTGTTCGACTCACTGCGCTTGAGCCTGTATCAAGGGGAAGGCTATAACCCGACAACGTTTGTCGGCTCGCAAAATTACAGGGACTTATTTACCAACCCATTATGGCGCGAGAAATTTTTCAACGCGTTTACCAACACCTGCGTCTTTTTCGCCATTCACATGCTTGTGCAAAATACGCTTGGCTTGTTGTTCGCCAACCTGCTCTCGTCGGAATTTCGAGGCAGGAATTTCTTTCGCACAGTGATCTTTGCCCCCGCGACTTTATCGGTGCTGGTCACTGGCTTTTTATGGACGTTGATCCTCAACCCGAACTGGGGCGCGGTAAATAAGACGCTCATCGCCATGGGGTTAAGGGAATTGGCGCTCCCCTGGCTTGGACGCGAAAACCTCGCCCTCCCGGTTATTTCTCTGACCTCGGTCTGGCAATGGGTGGGCATGCCCACGGTAATGTTCCTCGCCGGGCTGATGGGTATCTCGGACGAATTGCTCGAAGCCGCCCGTATCGACGGCGCATCGGAGTGGAATATCTTCTGGAAGATAAAGTTCCCGCTTCTGAAACCGGTGATCGGCGTGGTCACCATTTTGACCTTCGTGGATAACTTCAACGCTTTCGATGTCATCTATGCCATGGCAGGCGCGAAAGGCGAACCATCGTATTCAGCCGATTTGTTGGCGACCCTGTTCTACCGCACGGGGATCGCGGGCGAACACCCTGTCGGCATTCCAAATATGGGCATGGGCGCGGCAATCGCCACCCTGACGTTTGCCATTCTAATGACGGGCGTCCTGTTCTGGCTGTATTTCTCTCGCAAGCAGGCGACGGAATAGGAGGCGCGCGATGCGTTTGAATAAACCCCAACTGCTATTTACTTATATTGTTCTTGGCATTTGGTCGCTTATCGTCCTGTTCCCGATCTGGACTCTCGTGGTAAATTCCTTCAAACCGCAGAAGCAGATTTTCAAAGACCCGTTCGGGTTGCCGGAAACTTTCACGTTAGACGGCTATCGCGAAGCTTGGAATAACGGACGGTTCGACCTGTATTTCATCAACACCCTCATTGTGACGGCGATCGCGCTCGGGCTGATCCTCTTCATCGGCTCGATGGCGGCGTACGCGCTCGCAAAGTGGAAATCGCCGGTCTCCAGTTTCCTGTACGTATTTTTCATCGCCGGTTTGATGATTCCCATCCGCCTCGGCACGCTCGACCTCGTGCGGCTGATCAAGGCGCTCAATTTGCAGGATACTTATTGGAGTCTCATCCCTGTGTATGTTGCCATGGGGATGCCAATCGCAACCTTCGTGTTGACCGCCTTCATCAAAGAGTTGCCCGGCGAAATGTTCGAGGCGGCGAAGATAGACGGCGCGACCGAATGGCAGGTGTATTCCCGCATCGTCCTGCCGCTTATGCGCCCCGCGCTGGCGACGGTGGCGATCTTCAACATGATAAAAATCTGGAACGACTTTTGGTTCCCGCTCGTGTTCATCCGCGCGGAGGAATCGCGCACGGTGGCGCTGGGCGTCTCTCTGCTCTTCGGGCAATATCGCACCGACTGGACGCGCGCGCTTGCCGTCCTCTCGCTGGCGGCGGTGCCTATGCTGATCTTGTATATGATCCTGGCGCGCGAATTCATCAAAGGGCTTACCGCCGGGGCTGTGAAAGGCTAGGCATGAACGGCAGGGAACGCATGGCGCTTGCCATGCGCCACGAAGAAGCCGACCGTGTCCCGGTCATGTGCCAATTGGCGTTGGGACATTATTTTTTAAACGCCGGTCTTGCCCCGCATGAAATCTGGTTCAGCAGTGAAGGCTTTGCCGAAGCCCTCGTCACGATGCAAAGGCGCTATCAATTCGATGGGATTTTGATCAACCTGCCGGGGCGACCCCGCGGATTTTTGAACCAGATCAAAAGCGTAGAGAAGACGAAGAAGGGCGAACTTGTGACGTGGAAAAACGGGCACGTGACCGTCATCCCTTGGGATGACAACGCCCAATACGTTTACACCGCCCGCCCCGATCTCACACCTCGCGCCGACTTGGGGGTGCTTGATCCAGACCATTTGGAGGATGTTGACCAATTCCCCGGCTATCTCTGGAATACCTATCATGTGCCGTGGATCGAGGGCAAAGCGGATACCGGGTTGCTGAACGAAATCCCCGATTATTTTTTTGATACGATCGACCTTGTCCGCGAGAAAACAAGAGGCGAAGTTTCGGTGCATGGCGAAGTTTTCTCGCCGTTCACGCATTATCTCGAGTTGTTTGGATACATGAACGCGATTATCGGATTAGTGAAGAGCAAGGAGAAGGTGAAGGCGTTGTTGGACCGTCTCACAGACGCGACGATTGCCTGGGCGGTCGCTCAAGCCCGACATGGGGTTGACGCGGTGCTTATTTCATCCGCGTTTGCGGGCGGCGGGTTCTTATCCCCAAAGATGTACGCGGAATACATCCTTCCGTATGAACAAAAATTGGCAGACGCCGTTCGCGCTTGCGGCGCGCCGGTGTACACGCACACGTGCGGCAAGATCGGCGACCGACTCGATCTAATGGAGCAGACGCATACGATGGGCATTGACACGCTCGACCCGCATCCGCTTGGCAACGTGGAATTGGCAGATGCGAAGAAGGGCGTGGGTCAGCGGATGTTTTTGAAGGGCAATATGAATTCGGTGTCGCTTCTTGAATACACTACAAAGGAACAAGTGATCGCCGAAGCGACGGAACGGATTATTATCGGCAAGCCGGGCGGCGGATATATTTTGAGTTCGGCGTGTTCGATCGCGCCGCGCGTGGAACCGTGGAAGATCGAACTGTTCGCCCCGCTTGCCGAGGAAATTGGACGGTACCACACATGACGCTGTATTCCGAGATTAACGAACAACCTGAACGGATCAAACGCTTGCTTGCCTCGCAGAGAAAGAACATTGAGCGTGTTGCGACTGCCATTCGAAAACACGGTGTTGACTATGTCTTTCTCGCCGCGCGCGGGACTTCGGATAACGCGGGCAGGTACGCGAATTATCTGCTCGGCGCAATGAATGGATTGCCACTCGCGCTGGCGACTCCGTCGCTGTTCACGTATTACAACCGCCCGCCGAAACTAAAAAACGCCCTGGTTGTTGGTATTTCGCAATCGGGCGCGTCGCCTGATATTGTGGCGGTATTGGAAGAGGGGAAGAAGCAGGGGTGCCTGACGCTTTCGATCACAAATGAGTCAAACTCGCCGCTCGCGCATGTCTCTGACTTCGTGCTGGATATTCAAGCGGGCGCGGAGAAAGCCGTCGCCGCGACGAAGACCTACACCACTGAGTTGATGACGGTTGCGATGTTGTCTGCCGCGCTGAACGGAAATCAAAAGCAATGGGGCGAGTTGAAACAGGTTGCAGGTTGGATGAAATCTGTTTTGAAGCATCACGATTATATTTCCGAGGCTGTGCAGCGCTATCGCTACATTGACCAGACCGTTGTGCTGGGGCGGGGATTCAATTACGCCACCGCGTTCGAGTGGGCGTTGAAGTTGAAAGAGTTATCGTACATCATCGCCGAGCCGTACTCCTCCGCCGACTTTGCGCACGGACCGATCGCGCTGGTGGAGAGCGGCTACCCCGTCTTTGCCGTCGCGCCGAAGGGGAAGGTGTTTAATTCGATGTTGCAGATGCTTCAACGGTTGAAAAAAGATATTTCAGCGGAATTGGTTGTGATCTCGAACGATAAACGCGCGTTATCGCTTGCTCAAATTCCCCTGTCCATTCCCGCCGATGTGCCAGAGTGGCTTTCGCCGCTGGTCACAATTTTGCCAGCGCAATTGTTCGCCTATCATCTCACACTGGCAAAGGGATTCGATACCGAAAAGCCGCGCACGATCCATAAAGTGACGAAGACGAAATAATTTATTGAGTCATGTCATGCTGAGCCCTTCGACAGGCTCAGGATAAACTCCGCGAAGCATCTCAGACGCGACAAGCAGAGACCCTTCGGTCGTGGCGCGAAGCGCCACTCCCTCAGGGTGACATTCAACTACCTTCTTGGTCTCATCCATCGTCCACCCATCACGAGAGACAATAAAACGAACACAATTGCAATCCACGAAAACGCGGTGTTGTCGGTGGATAGTCCAATGGTGAGGAAGACGAGTCCAAGCGCGAGAAAAATTATCGAGGAGTTTTTGCGGTTCATAGGCGGAATTATACTTTTGCGCATCATGGTTCAGCCTTAATAAATTTGTCTTTGAATTGAAAGTTGTGCGATAATGAATCAAATCTCTACGCGAGGTGATTCATGCGAGTCTGCATTCTCTCCGATGAAAAGATCGAAGACTTCAACCCGACGCAATTCATGGAAGGGTATGACTGGGAATTTGTCACGATGACGAATCCCATCATCGATACGTTGCGCGCGCTCGATGCCCGCCATGAATTCGATGTGTATATCAACTTGTGCGAAGGCTATGAAAAAGACGATCACGACGAAGAAGGCTACGAGGGAGTCGATGTGATCAAAGCGTTGGAAGAGTTGAACCTTCCGTTCACAGGCGCGGACTCAACATTTTTCGACCCGACGCGCGAGCAGATGCAAGCCGCCGCCGACGCGCACGGGGTTGGATTCGCCAAAGGATACCGGGTCAGTTCGCCCGTCGAAGCGAAGCGACTTGTCGAGGGACTGCGATATCCGATCATGGTGAAGCATCCACAGAGCTATGGAAGCACGGGAATGATCAAAGAGTCGCGGTGCGATTCGCTCGAAGAAGTGCTGGCGCAAGTGGAGCGCGTCTGCAAAGAATATGGCGCAGCGCGGATGGAGGAATTTATCGTCGGCAGGGAGTTCAATGTGCTGGTCGTGGATAACCCCGATGACTTCAGCAAGCCGATCGCGTATCCGCCGACCGAGTTGGTGTTTCCGCCCGGCGAAGAATTTTGGCACACGGTTGTGAAATGGGACACGTCGCTCCCGTTCAACTTTGCGCGCGTCGCTGACCCTGAGTTGATCCCGCGCTTGCAAGATATTGGCGTGCGGATGTATCAAGCCATCGGCGCGGTGAGTTATGGGCGTTGCGATGTGCGGATGAATGAACGCGGCGAGATGTTCATCCTTGAGATCAACCCGAACCCCGCGATCATGCTTCGCCCCGATGAGTTCGGTCCCGCTGATTTTATGATCCTGTACGACGAGGGCGGTTACAAAGTTTTCTTCGACCGCATGTTCCGCGTGGCAAAACTGCGACAGGCAATGCGCGCGGCGCGTTGAGGCTGTATGCGTGTCTGCCTGTTGACCGACGAAAAGGTCGAGGATTTCAACCCTGAGGTTTACTTCAAAAATTACGATTGGGATTATGTCACGGTTGCTCCGCCCGTAACCGAGTTCATAACCGAGTTGTCACACTCGCGCCATTATGATGTGTACTTGAATATTTATGAGGGGGAGGATGCAAAGGAGAGTTCGGGTTTGCAATTCGTTCAAGCGCTTGAGAAATTGAACCTTCCGTTCACAGGCGCGGAGTCGAAATTCTATCGTTCCACGCGGGAGGAAATGCAAGCGGCGGCGGAGGCGTATCAAATCCGTTTTGCGCGCGGATTCCATGCCGAGTCGCTCGAAGATTTGAAACAGGCGGATGGACTTTCGTATCCCTTGATCGTGAAGCATCCGAATAGTTTTGCCAGCGCGGGATTAACGAAGGAATCGCGCGTGACGAATCCTGATGAATTACGAATCCAATTTGAGCGAATGTCCGAAGCCTACGGATCAGCCCGCGTGGAGGAGTTTATCGAAGGGCGGGAGTTCTCTTGTCTGGTCGTTGAAAACGCGGACGATGCCCAGTCTCCGTTTGCATATTCCCCGGCGGAAGTGTTGTTCCCTGAAGGCGAAACCTTTTTACACGAAGCCGCCAAATGGTACAGTTTTGATATTTTTGTTATCCCGCTGAATGACGATGCGCTCACCGCTCGAATTCAAGATGTGTGCCGCAAATTTTTCCTTGCCATGGATGGGAACGGATACGCGCGGCTTGACCTGCGCGTGAGACCGAACGGCGAGATCGTGATCATCGAGATCAATCCCAACTGCGGAATTTTGTATTACGGTCCCAACGACCGCAGTCACTCCGACTTGCCGATCTCATGGGACGCGGCGGGGCATGACGGTTTTCTGGATCGTATTTTTCGCGCCGCGATCAAGAGGCGGGCGATGAGGGCGGGTTCTTGAATCAAAACCTTAGCCACGGATTTCACAGATTAGCGCGGATTTTTTTTAATCTGTGTGAATCCGTGTAATCCGTGGCAGGAAGTTCATTCTTGGGTAGGAGATTTACTTTAACTGCGATTCTAAAAACTCCAATACGGCTTTCGCATCTTCGCCGCCTGCTTTGGCGTGGGCGATCAAAGGGATGCCGTGCGGTCCCGGTGTGTTGATTGCCTCAGGGTAGGCGGTCAGCGCGGCTTTGACGATCTCCAAATTGCCCAGCATCGCGGCGACAAAAAGATCAATTCTCGCGCCATGCTCCAGTAAAAAGTTGGCGATATCTTTTCTGCCCATGTGACCAGCCGCTCCGAGAGCGGATTCAAAGTCGCCGCCGCCCCAGTCCCATGTTGCGTTGACGAGGGCGGGTTCCTGCGCGAGCAACTCTTTCACGCGGTTCAAGTCGCTGTGCGCAACAGCGACAAATTCCTGAACAAGTTTTGATTCGAGCGCGGGTTTGGTGTCCATTTTTCTCCTTGATATTAGACCCTATCGGAAATAATTTTTAGGACGCAGATGAACGCTGATTCACTCCGATTAAAAGAGAGAAAAAATCTGCGCTTTCTGCGTTTTTCAGCGTCCAACTTTGTCTTATTACCGACAAAGTCTTGCGATGGGATCAATGAATTTTTTTCACTTCGGAATATTTGCTTGAATTGTCAAACTGTCCATCTTTCAATGTTGCGTTGAAGAAAGAAAGCAAGTAGTCATTTACAATCCTTGTCACGAGTTTCCCGTTGATCGGACCTTTCAGTCCAAGTTGCGGGGCGAGAGGAGAAAGCAGAGGCAGGTCGGTGAAATCGTAATGGGCAGTCCCCTCAATTTTGATCACGCCGAAGGGTTGTTTGACGTTTGGATAAAACCGATTGAACAATTCGTTGTTGCGGCTGTCAACCTCGTCTGCCCAGACCTGACTGAACATGAAGAACGACGGTTGAGTCACTCCGTTGTCAATCACTTCGTATGAAACGGGACGCATGAACGGGTCCATGCCGAGCAGGGCGATGCAACGCGAGTCCGTGCCGCAGAATTGGATCGCCGCGCCGCCTCCGGTGGAATGTCCGTAGACGCCGACGTGGGAGAGATCAAGTTTGTCTGCAAACGGAGTTTGCGAACTGCTATTCATCACGGCTAACACGTCGAGCGTGTACCCCAAGTCGCCAGCCCATTGATTAACCAATTTTTGCGCGGTCGCTTCGTACTCCGCGGTGGGAGTTTCGTCGGGAGGCAATGCCGACGGGTTGTTCAACGCCACGTCGCCATTTGGGAAAACCGTCACGACCGCGCCGTAGGTGTGTTGCACGCCGACCACAACGTATCCGTGACTGGCGAGTTCAAGGGCTTGCTCGGTGTTCTGCGCGTTGAATCCGTTCCAACCGTGTGAAAATAGGATCACGGGATACGATTTCTCTCTACGGGCAACTTCAGTTTCTTTGTATGCGGGGATTTTTACCAACGCAAGATGATCGAGGAAAAACGAAGGCAGACCGATGTGGCTCGCAATTGCGGGCGCGTAAATCTTTGCGTCCGTCATCCACGGCGCGCGCTTGGCGGATGAGTCCGCTTCAGACGGGTACCAAATTTGAATCATGAAGCGACGCGCTTCGTCTTTGCCCGAATAGATCTCGCGGCGCGAGTCATCCGTCAATTCGTAGATGCGCGTGCCGACGGCGGTGTAAGGTCCGCTGGGATTGGCGATGCGCGGAACAGGCAGAAGGATAGGAAGAGCCGTCGCGAGTGCGAGCAGGATGAACGTTAGAAATGAAGCGATGCACTTTATTTCCACATGAAAGATGACAAGAATCGAAAAGATGATCGTCAGCGCATACAATGGAATCATCTGCCAGCGATAACCTTCAACAACAAAATGGATCAGAATCAACGCGAGCGCGAGTAGCGGCAGATAACGAACCATCATTGGGCGCGGCGCGCGCCATAGCAGATGAACGGCGAGCAGGATGGGTGTGATGATCTCAAGTAATCGCATGGCACGATTGTACATGAAATCCCGCGTTGCTGTCGGAGCGTCGCGCAGACCCCGACGAATAAAGTTCGGGCGGGGTACAATCGGCGCATGTTCATCTCATTTGCGTTCAGCATTTTTCTTTCCGCGTTTCTTCTTTTTCAGATCCAACCGTTGATCGGAAAATTTATCTTGCCGTGGTTCGGTGGCGCGCCCGCCGTGTGGACAACGGCGATGTTATTTTTTCAAGCCTTGCTCACAGGCGGGTATGCGTACGCCTATTGGCTCATTCGCCGCGTGAAAATACATTTGCAAACTTCCATCCACATCGCGTTGATTCTTTTTTCCATCGCGGTTCTAATCGCCCTTTCGTTCGCATGGACATCGCCCATCACACCCGACTCAAGTTGGAAGCCGCAAAACGTCGCCGCGCCGATCATCCATATTTTCACATTGCTCAGTGTGTCCGTCGGCTTGCCATATTTCATTCTCGCCGCGAACGGCCCGCTCATGCAGGCATGGTTTAGCCGAATCTTTCCAAGCCAATCCTACGCGCGTTTATATTCGTTATCGAATCTCGGATCACTGCTCGGCTTGCTCGCCTACCCCGCATTGATCGAACCTTTGTTGACATTGCGCGCGCAAGGATGGATGTGGTCAATCGGATTCGCGCTCTTTGGACTCTTCGCTGTTTGGATCGCGATTCGCTCACGACGCGCGTCGCCTCTTTCCCCAGTGGAAGTTGATTCGCCCTCGTCGAGCGGACGCCCATCCCCAGCCTTGTTCACGCTATGGCTGGCGTTGAGCGCGACCGCGTCGCTGTTTCTGCTTTCGGTCACGAACCAAATTTCGCAAGAGGTGGCAGTGATTCCCTTCCTGTGGATTTTGCCGCTGACCATTTACTTGCTATCGTTCATCTTGACCTTTTCAGGGCGCGGCTACCATCGAAAGATTTATTCCATCTTATTTTTCATCTCCCTCGCGTTGACCCTGTTCGTCATGCTCAATGCGACCGCGTTGCATATCTACTGGCAGATCGGCGCGTATTGCCTGTTGTTATTCGCCGCGTGTATGTTGTGTCACGGCGAGTTATATCTCCTCCGCCCCGACGCCGACCACCTGACAACTTTTTATCTGATGGTCTCCATCGGCGGCGCGTTAGGCGGACTGTTCGTTAGCCTCATTGCCCCCGCCATCTTCAACGGCTACTGGGAGTTCTTCGTCGGTCTGGCAATGACGGTTGCCATCGCGTTGACCGTTCTGCGCGACATCAGGCATGTCACCCTGAGCGCCAGCGAAGGGTCTCTACTTTCGGGAGTAAGCCGCTCCTCGGTTGCAGAACTCCAATCCCTGAAAGTGACACAGAAAGCAAGATTTGTTTTTGTCATATTCGCGCTTGTCACTCTTATGCTGGCTGTGTTGAGCAACGTCTACTCTGGCGCATTGTATTCCAAGCGAAATTTCTACGGCGTGATTCGTGTGCGCGGCATTTCGCTGGAAGGCTCGAACGAACCTGCGCTCGTCATGTCGCATGGGATCACCGTGCACGGACTTCAATTCACAAATCCAAGTCTGCGCGACATGCCCACTACGTACTATGTCCGCGATGGTGGAGCGGGGCTGGCGATCTTGAATCATCCGAAATACGGGAAGAACATGCGCGTCGGCTTGCTCGGTCTCGGCGTGGGGACTCTTGCGACTTACGGTCAACCCGGCGACGTGTATCGTTTGTATGAAATCAATCCAGTGGTCATTGATCTGGCAGAAGGGCAGGGAGATTATTTTTCGTTCTTGAAAGACAGCGAGGCGAACATCACAACCGTCCTCGGCGATGCGAGAATATCCCTCGAGCGCGAACTTGCCGAAGGGGAGGCGCAAAATTTCGATGTGCTTGTCTTGGACACATTCAGCAGTGACTCGATCCCCGTTCACCTCGTCACGAAAGAAGCCTTTGCGTTGTATCTCGAACATCTCGCCCCTGACGGCATCATTGCCGCGCACATCACGAATTTACATCTCGATCTGCAACCCGTGTTCTGGCAATTAGCAAAGTTTTATGGCTTGAGCATGGTGCGCGTCAACTACGAAGGCGACGAAAACGGCGGCTATGCCTCTCATTGGATTCTTCTCGCCCGCGACCCTGCGGTGCTTGCAAGTCCTGCTATTCAAGATCACGCTGTTGATTTGAGCGGATATTCTACTGACATCCAATTATGGACGGATGATTACAGCAATCTGTTTCAGATTTTGAAGTGAATGCGGGTGACAGTCGTTGGTTTGTGTTAGTGGTAGATGGGATAGAAAAAGCATGTGAGGGTGGAAGATGCTTGCCGAAGCCACAGAATCCCCTCTATGAGTTGGCTCCGTGTTAGCTCGAAATTCGCTTTGAAGATTATTTCTTGTTTCGCTGTAAATCGGTATATAACGGAGATCTCCGAATTATTCTGTGTCTCATTAAATACCGAATGTCGTTTAAACTATCGTGACTAAGTTGATGGTGATAATAATTTATGTATTCAAGGAACGCAAAAATAAAAAGCGCATTTGCCCCAAGCGAAACTCGAAAATTTATGAATGGCATTAGTTCACTGCTTGTCGCTGCTATGGGGTAAATTAATAATAGAGCAATATTTGCCGTGTTGAAAAACAAGAAGGTTTGTCGAAAATAAGGCGGCAATGATATTTCATTATTAACGATAGTCTGAAGTTTTAGATGCCAATAAAAAACGCCTTGCATTAGAATAAAGCAAACAATGAACATGCCGAACGCATAAGGTTGCCAGTTTTTGACACTGAACAACGTGAGAACCCTGTACAAGAAAATAGGCAAGAGGAAAATATTTACAAGCTCCCAGTTGCGAAGATAAAGTAAACGGCTAACAATGGTTTGGCGACTCATAACCTAATCGCCTTGATTTGAAATGGTCGTCATTTGTTTTAAATAGCCACTCCCATCACCGCCACATAATGCGCGGCGGCGGCAAATAGCACAAAAATGTGCCACATCTCGTGGAAGCCGAAGACACCGGGCTTGAAGTTGAAAATTTTCGTGATGTACACAACCGCGCCGAGCGTGTACAGCACGCCGCCGATGATGAGCCACGTCAGCACCCAGGCGGGCAGAGCCGCGAGCATTTGTCCCGCCGCGGCGAGCGCGAGCCAGCCCATTACGAGATAAATCCCCGCGTTCAGCCAGCGCGGCGCGCGGATGTAAAACACCTTGACGATGATCCCGATCAACGCCAGAGACCAGATGATGGTCAACATGCCCCACTTCCAGAAGCCTTCGAAGGCGTTGACGCAAAATGGCGTATACGTCCCTGCGATGAGCAGGTAGATGGCGGCGTGGTCCACTTTGCGAAAAATTTCCAGCGCGCGGTCTTTCACGCGCACCATGTGGTACGTCGCGCTTGCGGAAAACATGGCGATGAGACTCACGCCGTAAATTGCGAGCGAGATAATTTTGGCGGGCGTGTCCCAGCCGATGATCAACAGCGCGACCAGCCCTCCAAGCGCGAACAACGCGCCCGCCCAATGGGTGAGACTATTTACGGGCTCACGAAATATTTTCGACATTCTTTCTCCTTGCTTGGCTACTGCCGACTTAAGTCAGCCTTACGAATAGATTCTTGTTGCAATGATGATGAACAATCGGCTTGATTGCGCATCGCGTATGATAATTTCGGTTTCAAACTTTGCTTTCGCAAACGGTTCTTTCAATTTTTTCTTGACGATTTCCTCCGATTCGGAGGGAGCCTCGCCTGTGACCTTATACACCCATTCGAGCAATCGGCTCTTCGGCATCGCCACAGGCAGGACGATCAACCTGCCTCTGTCCATGAGACATCTTCGCGCCTCTGCCAATGCGCGCGGGTCGAAGATGTATTCCGATGGGAAGGTTGAGACGATGGTATCGAATGATCCGCTCGCGAAGGGGAGGTGTTGCGCCAGCCCGCGCGTGAGATTTGCGTTGCCATTCGTGTTGCGCCGCGCGAGACGAGTCATCTGAGGCGACTCGTCGATTCCTACGGCGAACCAGCCGTCCCGTCGTAAGAGGCGTTGCAAGTGTCCAGGTCCGTAGCCGAGTTCGAGAATCCGAGTCCCTTCGATGAGAGGGAGAATCTCCCGCGTCCAGTCCTTCCAGCGATTGAATGAAACAGCCGCGGCGACGAGGTCGTACGTGAATGCAAACTGGTGGTAGAGAAGTTTGAAGAAAAGACGGAGGAGCGCTTTCATAATAGATCTCTTGCGAAAGTCATTTCTGCCACAGAGAACACAGAGAAAATGAGTATTTCTCAAAGGTCTCTGTGGACTCTGTGGCTACGCTAGAGATACTTATGCGAGAGGTCAAATAAAACGAGGGCTTGGTTGCGCCAAACCCTCGTCTCATTGTTTCGGTGAAACTTACGCGGCGGCTTCTTCGCCTTCGGACTTTTTGCCTTTGCGAAGCGAGTCGACGGCAGATTTGCCGCGCTCGCGCGCATCGTCGTAGATGGCTTTGCCGCGTTCGCGGGCGGTGTTGTACATTTCACCGCCGCGTTCGCGCACTTGCCTGGCAAGTTCATCGGCGCGGGCGCGGGCTTCGGCGGCGGCGGCTTCGGCGCGGGCGAGCGCTTCTTCCGTGGTGTGCTGGGCGCGATCTCGCAGTTCAATGGACTTGTCCTTGATCAACGCGCGGGTCTCTTCGCCGGATTGCGGGGCAAAGAGCAGGGATACGACTGCGCCGGTGAGTCCACCGACGATGAAGCCTACGAGAAAGGCTCCGAATTCATCACGATCAGACATGGTAACCTCCTTGGGGTTAGCAGTTAAGTTTCGTCCTGAGCGGAGAACTGGGTGATATTCCCAGTTCGTAGTCGAAGGACGTATTGCCAGAAAATGCGCTTCGACTTCGTTTCACTCCGCTCAGCGCGGATTTCTATTTTTTCTTAAGTCCCATCAATTCTAACATACGGTATAAGCCCGCGAGATAGCCGTTGAGTTGGACGACAGGCTCGACGACATTCTCACCGAGGAACTCTGCCGTGCCGCGCAGGTTGTTGACCGTTTCGCTGGTGGCTTTGAGGATGGGGCGCACCTCGTTTTGCAGAAGGTTGATCAGGCTGGCGAGTTGGACGATCAGCACGATGAGCGCGACTCCGATGACAAGCGATTCAAGCGCGACCACGATGATGAACACGTCGCGGATGCGATCGGTGGGCGTTGAGGGCTGCATCAGGGCGATGATGGCGGCGACGAGTCCGACCAGAATGATGACCGCGCCAATAATCACGCCGATCATCAGGCGTTTCATCTGCTTCTCCTGTTCGATCTGTTCAGGAGTGCGCGGAGTGGGTTCGGGGTTTGTTGGCGGAGTTGTCATAATCAAATTATAGCATTGTTATTTACGGATGATCGTCACGCAAGTTGCTGGAAAGCGGCTCTCTGATTCCAAACCTGCGAGTGATTGCTACATTCCAAGTAGTTTCATCTCGTGACGGATGAGCGTTCCCCAGCCTTCGCGGAAGGGACGTTGTGTCAGTCCCAGTTCGCGTTTGGCTTTACTGCTGTCGCCCCAATAGGTCACGCCCGCAAGGGAGCGCAGGGCGTCCGGGGAATAGATTTCAGGCATGAATCTTGCTATGGGCATTACAAGCACAGAGAGTATCTTCATCAATTGATACGGCGCGATTGTCGGCATTTTCACGCCTGCGATCTCGCACGTAAATTTATAGACTTCCACAAGCGTGTGCGGTTCGCCCGCGATGATGTATGTTTCGCCGATCTTGCCCTTCTCCATCATGAGGATGTGTCCGCGCGCGGTGTCTTCTATGTGGTCGTAGCACACGCCGAATTTCGTTGGGATCACAGGAAACTTCCCTTGTAAGAGATCTCGTATGCCATTTCCCATGGGAGATTTATCGTCAGGTCCGTAAATGCCTCCGGGCATGGCGATGACCAATGGTAGTCCTTTTGCGATGAAGTCTTTTGCGATTTCGTGCGCGGCGGCTTTTGTGCGATCGTACTGGGTGAGATGTTTGCCAGTGAAGCGATACGTCTCGTCTACGATCTTTCCTTTGGTATCGGAGTTGACCGCGCAGGTGCTGGTGTACACGCCCTTTGGGATTTTCAATTCCCGCATCAACTCGAGGACGTTGCGCGTGCCATGCACGTTGATGTTGTAGCCGTCCTGCTTGTCTTTCGCCTTTGCCGAATATTTGTACCAGCCCGCCACATGGAACACGCCGTCCACGCCTGTCATCGCCTCGCGCATGGACTCTTTGTCGGTCACATCACCTTTGTGCAGTTTGACGCCGAGCTTTTCCATCCATTTTGCTTTTTGCGGGTCACGCACAACAGCGCGGACGTTATGCCCTGCTTTGACGAGTTGCCGAACGATCTCGCCGCCCACAAAACCTGTCGCGCCTGTAATGAAATATTTCATTGAAAGTTATCCTCGTTGCAAATCTGTAACCTGCGGCAATTGCAACCGACCTTGACCTTTCGTTGCTTCCGCAGTATTATACCACGAACCGACCGTTCGGTAGGGAAAATCATGACACGAGACGAACTCATCGAAACCGCCGCGCAGGTCTTTCGTCAGAAAGGCTATCATGGCGCGTCCATGGAAGATATTGCCGCCGCCGTGCATCTACGCAAGGCGAGCCTGTATCACCATTTTTCATCCAAGCAGGAAATTCTGCTCGAAATTTTAGACCGCGCCCTGCAATTGCTCCTCGACAAGATTTCCGCCATCACCGAACAAACTATTTCCGCCGACAAGAAACTGCGGTTGATGATCCGACAATATCTGCAGATCCTGGCAGAGAATGTGGACCTCGCCGCAGTTTTGCTTTTTGAACACCGCGCCCTCGAGCGCAGGCAACATGCGCGTCATATTCCCAGCCGCGATAAATTCGAATCGCTCTGGAAAGATGTGATTGCCGAGGGCGTGAGCAAGAAAATTTTCAAATGTGACGACCCGCCAATGGCTGTCCGCGCGTTGCTGGGGCAATTGAATTGGACGATCACGTGGTACTCGCCCGACGGCGACAAATCCATCGAAGAGATCGCCGACGAATATTCCAACTTGTTGCTGAACGGATTGTTGAAATGAACGCATCGTTCGCCACCTTTGAGTCTGCGGGCGGTGCAAGAATCTTTCGCCTTCCGCTTCAAGTCTTCCCGAATTTTTGGGCGTATGCGTATGTTGTTCAACACGCTCACGAAACGTATCTCATTGATGCTGGCTCGGGGACAGACACCTCGCACGAAGATTTGCTGAACGGACTCAAGCAAGCGGGACTCGCTCCATCTGATTTAACTCACATCCTTTTGACTCACGCGCACATTGACCACTACGGCGGACTCTCCAAATTGAAACCGCTTACGAACGCGGTCATCGGATGTCACGAATTGGATGTGCAAACCGTGGCGCATCACGATTCAGACCTTGCGTTGATGAGTACCCGCGTCGCCTCTTTCCTGACGTCGGCTGGACTCGCTGAAGAGACGCGTGATTCGCTCCTCGGCATTTACCGCTTCACGAAGAGCCTCTATCAATCCGTTCCCGTGGACTTGACATACGAGTCGCAAAACATGCGAGTCGGTCCATTTGAGATGATCCATTTGCCAGGACATTGCGCGGGTCACGTGGCGATGCGGCTGGACGATGTCGTCTTCTGCGGCGACATGGTCGTGGAAGGCGTCACTCCGCATTTGTTCCCAGAAACCATCGGCGCATACAACGGACTGAGTCACTACCTCGACTCGCTTGAGAGATTGCAGGCTTGGGCAAACGGAACGCGTTTGATCTTGAACGGTCACGACGAAGTCATCACGAACCTCCCCGAAAAAATTGACGCGACACATAGAAATATCCTCCGCCGCATGAGCAAGGCTGTGGATGCGCTTGCGGAGCCGCTCACTGTCGCCGAAATTTCCGTGGCGGTGTATGGCAAAGCGGAGGGATATAGCCAATTGCTCGTCGTTGAAAAGACAGGCGCGTACGTTGAATATTTCTACGAGCATGACATGATTGAAGTGGTCAACGCCGATGAAGTGGAGCAGGGATTGCCGCCGATGTATCGCAGAATGGGCGGCGAAGATGTTTTGTTGAAGGAATTGGAAAGAAACGTAAACAAGGAAACAGGTATACAGGTAGACATGTAGACACGTGTGTACTTGTTTACTTGTCTACCTGTTTACCTCTGTACCCCGAAAGGAAATCCATGTACTCATTCGACCCGACTGAAGAACAACAGATGCTCATGGACGCGGTGAAGAAATACGCCGAAAACGATCTGCGTCCCGCCGCGCATGATGCGGAGGAGAGCAACGAACTGCCGAAGAAACTGATCAGCAAAGGCTGGGAACTTGGACTCTTGCAAGCCTCGATTCCCGAATCCTATGGCGGATTTGGTGAACGCAGTGCAATAACTGGCGCGCTGGCAATCGAAGAGATGGCGTTCGGCGACCTGGCTGGCACGCTGGCGGTGATGACTCCGAGTCTGTTTGCGACGCCGATTCTGCTGGCGGGCAGTGAAGAGCAGAAGAAGGAATACCTGCCGAAGATCGTTGCGGGCGAGTGGAGTCCGTTCACTGCCGCGTTGATTGAGTATGCTTTTGACTTCGACCCGAACGATTTGAAGACGACAGCGACGCTTCAGGGCGAGAATTATGTTCTCAACGGCGAGAAGGCGTTTGTCCCGTTTGCGAGGGGAGCCGAATCCATGCTCGTGTACGCGAATCTCGATGGGCAGAGTCAAGCCTTCATCGTCGGAAAAGAAGCGGCGGGGTTGTCCATCGGCGAGGAGCGCGAGAAGTTGATGAGTCTCAACGCGCTGCCGATGTATCGCGTCAAGTTGGAGGATGTGAAAGTCCCTGTTGCGAATCGACTCGGCGGCGCGGCGGGTCACGATTTTGATGTCCTGCTCGCTTCGATGCGAATCGCCAATGCCGCGACAGCTGTCGGCGTTGCGAATGCCGCGTTTGAATATTCGATGAACTATGCAAAAGAGCGCGAGGCGTTCGGCGTGAAGATCGCGCAGAAGCAAGCCATCGCGTTCATGCTCGCCGAGATGCGGACGGAGATCGAAGCGATGCGTTTGCTCACGTGGGAAGCCGCGTGGAAGTTGGACCAAAGACGCGAAGGCGCGAGCAACGAAGCGTATCTCGCATCCACTGGCGCGGCGGATATGGCGATGATGGTCACCGACCGCGCTGTGCAAATTCTCGGCGGACATGGCTACATCCGCGAACATCCTGTTGAGATGTGGATGAGGAATGGACGCGGATTCGCAATGTTCACCGGACTTGCAATCGTATAAAACTACTTTCCACTTTCTACTCGCCCATGATGGAAAGTAGAAAGTGGAATCTGGAGGAATCATGCCAATCGAATTTGAAGCGCCGAAACCAATTACCAACGCGCAGTTTGTGTTGAAAACTGTCGCCGAGGAGATGATGCGACCGAAGTCGCGTTACTTCGACGAGCACGAACACGAGATTCCCTGGGACTACATCGAGTTCATGCACTCTGCCATGAAAGCGATGGGCGGAAGTTCGCTCGCGCCGAAAGAAAATGGAAACGGCAAAGATGCTGAAAAAGAAAAGCGACCGCCGATCGGATATCAATTGATCGCCGCGCAGTTGGAGGCGTTGTCGTGGGGTGACGTGGGGATGTATCACTGTTTACCAGGCGGCGGACTCGGCGCGGCGGCGGTTCACTCCGCAGGGACGGCTGATCAGCGTGCGAAATTTTTATCACGCTTCAACGGGGACAAACCCACGTTCGCGGCGATGTGCATCACCGAGGCGGGCGCAGGCTCGGACAATTCCGCCATCCGCATGCGCGCGGTGTTGGACGAAAAGACCAACGAATGGGTGATCAACGGCGAGAAGATCTTCGTCACTGGCGGCGACAAGTCGTTCACCGAATATGAAAAACTCGGGCGCGGCTTCATCGTCGTGTGGGCTTCGATTGATCCCTCGGCGGGGCGGGCAGGGATGCGGGCGTTCGTCGTCGAGGGCGGGACAAAGGGTGTGAAGGTCGTCAAGTTGGAACACAAGATGGGAATCCGAGTCAGCGACACGGCGGCGATCTCGCTCGTGGACGCAAGAGTCCCATTCGAGAATATTCTTGGAAGTCCCACCGTCGAGAAGAACATGGCGGGATTCAAAAAGGCGATGGCGACGTTCGATGCGACTCGTCCCCTCGTCGCCGCGACAGGCGTCGGCGTGGCAAGAGCCGCTCTCGATTTCCTGAAAGAGAAACTCGCCGAGAGCGGAGTCAAAATCCGTTATGGGTTGCCGCGTCAGAAATTGACGTCCATCGAACGGGATGTGATTGACATGGAGATCATGCTCAAGTCGTCGTGGCTGATGGTCATCAAGGCGACGTGGATGGCGGACAACAAAAAGCCGAACGCGCTCGAGGCTTCGATGAGCAAGGTGAAGGCAGGCGATGTGACGACGAAGATCACGCAGAAGGTCGTCGAGATTTTGGGTCCGCTTGGGTACAGCCGCGAGTTCCTCGCCGAGAAGTGGATGCGCGACGCGAAGATCACAGATATTTACGAGGGGACGGGGCAGATCAATCGTCTCGTGGTGGCGAGGCAGATATTGGGGTATTCGGGAGCGGAGTTGAGGTGAGTGGTAATTGGTAAATAGTAATTGGAGAATTGAGAGAATTGGAGAATTGAGATTAGAGATTGGAGACTTGTGTACTCGGTGGTTGAGCGCAGGCGGTCGAAACCACAGGTAAGCATACATAATTTCGTTGGATGATTTGTTTTGGTTCGTGTTGTTTGAGCGCAAGCAATCAAAACTCCGAAGGAGTGAAATGATGATAGATTTTCATGATACAGGCTCGTCAACCCCGAAGGGGTGTCATAGCGTTCTGTGAAAATTTATATCATCCCTTCGGGATTTGGTGATGTTTTGCTCCATTTCTATAATTCTGTCATCCCTTCGGGATTGAACGCGTGTAAGGTAAGTTTGGTAATCAAGTTTGTCTTTTGAATAGTGGTGGTCTCGACCACCAAAGCATGATTGAAACGAGGTGATTATGAAATATCAAATTCACAAAGCAGTAGTCATCGGCGCGGGGACGATGGGGGCGGCGATTGCGGCGCATTTGGCGAACGCGGGCGTGCCTGTGACGTTGCTGGATATTGCCGCAAAAGATGGCGATAAAAACAAGATCGTGAAAGACGGCTGGGATTGTTGCCTCAAAGCCAAACCTGCCAATTTGATGGCGGACGAGTTGAAGTCGTTGGTGAAATTGGGGAATCTCGACGACGATTTCGGCGCGGTGGGCGAGGCGGATTGGATCGTTGAGGCGATTGTTGAGAATTTGAAGATCAAGCAGGAATTGATGGCTCGCATAGATGAAGTGCGTAAGCCAACGGCGATTGTTTCGACGAACACTTCGGGAATCCCTGTAAATGACATCGCCGAGGGACGCTCGAAGGAATTCAAGAAGCATTTTCTTGGGACGCATTTCTTCAACCCGCCGCGCTATTTGAAGTTGCTGGAAGTCATCCCGACAAAAGACACGGATAAAGCGGTTGTCGAGTTTATCTCTTGGTTCGCCGAATATCGTTTGGGTAAAGGAATCGTGTTGTGCAAGGACACGCCAAACTTCATCGGCAACCGAGTCGCTTTTGGAACGGGCGCGTTTGCGCTGGACTTCTTCTTGAAGAACGACTACACCGTAGATGAAGTGGACGCGCTCACGGGTCCGTTGATGGGACGACCGAAGACGGCGTCCTTCCGCTTGATGGACTTGGTCGGCATTGACGTGTGGGACCTCGTGGGGCGAAATCTTGCGCCGTTGATTCCGCATGACAAGTTGGGGCAGGAATATCTCAATGCCGAAGCGCCGAACAAGTTGATCTCGACTCTCATCGAGCGCAAGTGGCTTGGGAATAAAACCAAAATTGGTTTCTATAAAGAAGTTCGCAACTCTGAAGGTAAAAAAGAATTCTGGTCGCTGGACTTGAAGACTCTCGAACACGTCGCGCCGACGAAGCCGAGATTCGAATCGGTCAAAGCGGCGAAAGATGTCGAGGGATTGGGAGACAGGCTGAAGGTCATGCTTGCGCCGTCCCCGAAGGGGGAAGCGGACGACAAAGCGGCGCAGTTAGTCCGCGCGTTGACGTATCAAGGTTTCCAGTATGCGTCGTCCATCATCCCCGAAGTTGCCGATACGGTGAAGCCGATTGACGATGCCGTCCGCTGGGGATTCATGCACGAGGCGGGACCGTTCGAGACGTGGGACATGCTTGGGGTGCGCGAGACAGTCAAACGGATGAAAGAGGCGGGCTATCCTGCGGCGAAGTGGGTCGGCGCGATGTTGAAGAACGGCGTCGAGTCGTTTTATCAATATAAAAATGGTGAGAAGGTTTCTGTGTATGATGCGGCGAAGGGCAAGTATGTCAAGTTGAAAAAACTTGAAAGCGTGGTGATGCTGAGAGGCACGAAAGTTGTTTCGCAAAATGCGGGCGCGACGTTGCGCGATATGGGCGATGGCGTGGCGTGTTTGGAATTTCACACGAAGATGAACTCGCTCGATGAAGATGTGATGAACATGACGGTCGAGACGTTTGAGCGGCTTGAAAATTTTGACGGGCTGGTGATCGGCAACGAAGGCGAAAATTTTAGCGCGGGCGCGAATTTATTTATGATGGTCGTCGGCGCGCAACAAGGCATGTGGGATATGCTCGACGGCGCAGTGCGCAAATTGCAAGACATGAACATGCGGATGCGTTATTCGCCGAAGCCGATCGTCGTTGCGCCTGCGGGGCTTACGCTTGGCGGTGGATGCGAGATCACGATGCACGCCTCGCGCGTGGTTGCCGCGGCGGAAACCTACATCGGACTCGTCGAACTCGGCGTGGGAGTCATCCCTGCGGGCGCGGGCACGAAAGAAATGCTGCGGCGCATCGTCAACCCTGTGATGCGAGTCGAAAATGCCGAGCCGCTCGCCGCGCTGCAAAAAGCGTTTCTGCAAATGGGTCAAGCCAAAGTTGCCACGAGCGCGGAGGAAGCGCGCGGCATGAATATTCTTTTGCCAGCCGATCGCATCGTGATGAATCGCAGTCATCTGCTCGCCGAAGCGAAGAACGAAGTCCTGCACATGATCGCCGCGGGATATAAACCGCCCGCGCCCGAACTCATCTATGTCGCTGGACGCGACGCGCTCGCCGCAATCCGCATCGGCGCGTGGATGTTCAAGGAAGGTCACTACATCACGCAATACGATCATCACGTCGCGGGCAAACTCGCCTACGTGATGTGCGGCGGCGAACTCACGCGCGGTCAATGGGTGAGCGAGCAATATATTCTCGATCTCGAACGCGAAGCGATTCTGTCGCTGTTCGGTGAAGAAAAAACGCAGGCGCGGATGTGGAGTATTTTGCAGACGGGAAAACCACTTAGAAATTAGAAAGTGGAAAGTGGTGGATAGTTTCTACTTTCCACTTTCTACGAAGGAGATTTTATGAAAGACGCTGTAATCGTATCCGCCGTTCGGACTCCCGTCGGCAAAGCCAAACGCGGAGGACTTGCCACGGTTCGTACCGATGAGATGTCTGCCGCGACCATCCAAGCCTTGCTCAAGCGGACGCCGAATCTTGACCCCGCCCAGATCGAGGACGTGGTTATCGGCTGTGCCTTCCCCGAAGGCGAGCAGGGACTCAACATGGCGCGCATGATCGCCTTACGCGCTGGCTTGCCCGACTCTGTCCCCGCTGAGACGATCAATCGTTATTGCGCTTCGGGTGTGCAGTCCATTGCGCATGTGGCGTATGCGATTCAATCGGGACAGATCGAAGTCGGCATCGCGGGCGGAGCAGAGTCCATGACGATGGTGCCGATGGCGGGATTCAAGTTCTCGCCGAATCCATATTTCGCACAAGACCTGCCGCAGTACTACACCAATATGGGACTCACGGCAGAGAATGTCTCGGTCAAGTACGGAGTCAGCCGCGAAGACCAGGACGAGTTTTCGTTGAAGAGCAATCAGAAAGCGGCGAAGGCTGTCAACTCTGGATTGTTCGATCCCGAACTCGTGCCGCTGGATGTTGAAATCACGGAACTCGATGGGAATGAAAAACCCGTCAAAAAGAATTTCACCGTGAAGCGCGACGAAGGTCCGCGCGCGGATACGAGCATGGAAGCGTTATCCAAACTCAAGCCTGTATTCAAAGAAGATGGAGTCGTCACTGCGGGCAACTCGTCGCAAATGTCCGACGGCGCGGCGGCGGTGATGGTCATGTCTGCGGAGAAGGCAAACGCGCTTGGACTCAAGCCGTTGGTGCGATTCGTCTCGTTCGCCGTTGGAGGCGTCCCGCCTGAATTGATGGGGATCGGTCCCATCGTGGCGATACCGAAAACGTTGAAACTCGCGGGGCTGACGCTGAACGATATTGACCTGATAGAATTGAACGAAGCCTTCGCCGCGCAGTCGCTGGCGATCATCCGCACGTTGGAGATTGACGAGAGCAAGGTCAACGTCAACGGCGGCGCGATTGCGCTGGGACATCCGCTGGGATGCACAGGCTCGAAACTCACCACGCAACTCATCTACGAAATGGCTCGCCGTAAATCCAAGTATGGTATGGTGACCATGTGCATCGGCGGCGGCATGGGCGCGGCGGCGGTGTTTGAGAACCTTCAGAACTGAGTCGAATGTCAAAGGTCGAAGGCCGCCGACTTTTGACTTTCGACCTTTGATCACTGAACTAATAAACTAACCAACTACCAAACTAGGAGACTAAACAATGCCCCTCACCGTATCACAACTCATGGAAAAAATGCCTGGCGCGTTCCTGCCTGAAAAGGCACAGGGCGTGAATGCCACCATCCACTTCAAATTCACAGGCGCGGAAGCAGGCGACTGGAACGCGAAGATCGCCGATGGGAAGTGCGACGTGGCGCAAGGCGCTCCCAGCGGCGCGGCGACGATGACGCTCACCGCCGACTCGGAAGATTACGTCAAACTCTTCACAGGCGAATTGGATGGCATGCAAGCCTTCATGCAGGGAAAGTTGAAATTAGGCGGCGATTTGAACCTGGCGATGAAGTTGATGCATATGTTCAAGATCAAGTAAAGATTTTCAGAATCAAAAAAAGACATCCGCGAAAGGATGTCTTTTTGGTTTATGTTTACCGGGCTATTTCATAACCTACCTGCCTGACAGTTTCAAAATGGGACGCTGACACTTGCGCCGAGCGCCAGTGCGGCGTGAACGCTGAAAACGCTGATTCTGATGGACCTTGTAGGGTTCGTAAAAATATAAATTCCTTGTTGAGATGCAGTTCGATTTGCTTGGCAAATCGTGCATCCCGCTCGCAGTGCAACTGCGAGCGAGCAAAAACGCGGGAAGTTATTAATTTACAGACCCTTAGATGGGTTTCACAAAAATCTGCGTCGATCAGCGTTTTTCTGCGTCCAAAAAAACAAACTGTCAGGTGGCTAGTTCATAACAAAGGAAAGACATTTTCTTTTCTCTCTACCGTACATCTGCACCGCTAAGTGTCGCCATGGCGCCATGCGACACCCGCAAAGAACGCTTTTTAACTTGGCGGCCTTAGCGTGCTTTGCGGTAAAAGTCTTCTCATGTACGGTAGAGAATTTCTTTTTAGATAATCCGCCCTCTCGGTAGGTTTCCTCATTCGATTTGCTTTTCAAAACCACCTTCTTGCGGAGGTAAACTTCCGAGCTGATCCTGCGTCTATGCAAACGAGGAAAAATCCATGACCAAAAATATTCTAGCAGTGCTAGCCCACCCCGATGATGAAACCTTCGGTTTGGGCGGCACGTTGGCTCTGTATCACCGAAAAGGAGTTGACACATATTATGTCTGCGCCACGCGCGGCGAGGTCGGCGCGGCGGATGAAGAATTCATGAAAGGCTTCAAAGACACCGCTGAAATGCGTACCGATGAACTGATGCGCGCCGCGAAAATTCTCGGATTGAAAGAAGTGTTCTTTCTAGGCTACCGCGATTCGGGGATGCCCGGCTCGGAAGATAACAAGCATCCCAACGCGCAAGTTGCGCATTCGATCGACGAAGTGGCGGGACGCGTTGTGAAATACATCCGCGAACTTAAGCCCGAAGTTGTCATCACATTCGATCCCATTGGCGGGTACAAACATCCCGACCACATTCACATCCAACGCGCCACAACGCTTGCCTTCGAAAAAGCAAACGACGCGTCTTTCCACCCTGAGGCTGGGGCGCCCTTCAAACCAAGCGCGCTCTACTACCATGTCTTTCCGAAATGGCTTCTCAAATGGTCAGCGCGTTTGATGCCGTTACTTGGAAAAGACCCTCGCAAGTGGGGTCGCAACAAGGATATTGACCTGACGGAGTTGATCGTTGATTTTCCTGTCCATGCCCGGATCAATATTCGTTCGGTGACAGACATCAAGCGCGAAGCGAGCGAGCAACACGCCTCGCAGGGTGGACGTCAGATGCGCCGCGGATTGTTCGGCATCCTTTCGCGCATCCTCGGAGAACATGACGATTACATGCGGGCATATCCTCCTGTAGAGGGGAAGTTTCGCGTAAAAAACGACCTGTTTGAACTGTAAAAAAGATGCAAAGCGGCTGGAACATTTCCAGCCGCTTTTTCGTTCCACGAAAGGCGCTTCAAGGCGTGTTAGAATCGATTAAATCCTATGACTGAAACACCCTTTGAAAAACAATCCGCGCGAAAGATCGATCTCCCTCGTTTGGCAACCATGATGTTGCGTCCGAGCGAAGCGTTCTCGCCTATGGCTTCCGACCGGCAAGGCTCTTGGTTGACTCCGATGCTCATCTTGTCCATTTCGTCGATCCTGGTTGTGATCGTCGTGGGCTACCTCAAAACGCAAGCCTCGCTGAATGGCGTGGTTGAGTTCCCGCCCGATTGGGAGTTTTGGTCGCCGGAAATGCAGGAGAGTTATCTTCAAGCGCAACAGACCTCTCAGGGTCCCTTGGTCAATTACGTTTTGCCGGCGATTGGCGCGTTGATTTTGCTCTGGCTTGGATGGGTGATCTTCGCGGGAATCATGCGGTTGGTTTCGACATTGCTCGGCGGACGCGGCTCGACGCAAAGCGCGTTGAACATCGTTGCCTGGGCGAATGCTCCGTTCATTGTTCGCGATCTATTGCAAGCGTTCTTTATGTTGATCGCGGGGCATGAGATCGCCAGCCCCGGACTTTCGGGATTTGTTCAGCAGGGTTTCATGTATCACTTTCTGGCACGAACCGATATTTTCCTATTTTGGAATATCGCTTTGCTCGGGATCGGTTTTGCAGTGGTGGACGGCTTGCCAAAAGGCAAAGCATTGATGGGCGTGATCGTTGTTGTATTGATCCTCATCGCCATTCAATCGGGCGTAGGCGCGGCAATCGCAAGCTTTGGGTAACATGGGTAAGTCGTTCATTCGCATTGTCGGGTTGAAAAAACATTTCGAGATGGGCGGGCAGATCGTCCGCGCGTTGGATGGGGTGGATGTGCAGATCGAGGAGGGGACGTTCACTGTGGTGATGGGTCCCTCGGGATCGGGAAAGAGCACGCTTCTTTACCTCCTTGGCGGGCTGGATCGCCCAACTTCAGGCGAGATCGCTATTGAGGGCGAACGCCTCGACGAAATGGATGAAAATGCGTTGGCATTGTTTCGCCGCCGCACAATGGGATTCGTCTTTCAATCATTTAACCTGGTGACGAGTATGACCGCGTTGGATAACGTCGCGTTCCCGATGCAATTCGCCGGTGTCGCCCCGTCGCTGAGGCGGGAGCGGGCGCTGGGGTTGTTGAATCAGGTTGGGCTGGGGAATCGAGCCGATCACCGTCCCTCCGAACTTTCGGGCGGGCAACAACAACGCGTCGCGATTGCCCGCGCGCTGGTCAACGATCCCAAATTAATTTTGGCAGACGAGCCGACCGGCAACCTCGATACCACGAGTGGAAGCGCGATCATGCATGTGTTGTCGGATCTGCATAAAGCCGGGCGCACGGTGTTGGTGGTGACGCACGACCCGCGCATGACGCGCTTTGCCACGCACAAGATCCATTTGCTCGATGGTCACGTCGTTAGCGAAGCGGAATACGAAGCCGCCGCGTTGGAAGCGATGAGCGTTGAATAACTTTTACGTGCAGGAAAAAATGAAAAATAAAATTTCTCGGTTTACATCCATCATCGTGTTGATCTCGTTGGCGTTTTCGTTCAGCGCTGGCGGGTATTTTGACGTATTTGCTCAGGCTACGGAGCCACCTACAGGAACGTCTACTGCTTCCACACCGATAACCCCAACTACTGCTGTTCCAACCACTGCTGTTCCAACCACTGCTGTCCCAACCACTGCTGTCCCAACTTCTACCAATACGCCGCTTCCATTTGTCCGCCCCCAGATGGTGGTCAAGGCAACAGCGACAAAGGGGAGCGTTCAAACGAATGCCGAATTCAAGTTGAGCATCGAGCTCCAAAACGCAGGGACGGCAACCGCTTACAGCACGCAAGCCGTCCTTTCCTCCACTGATCTCGTGCCACTTAAAAATGGTGGCGTGTCTGTTTTGGGAACTGTAGATGCCGGTAACAACGCCAATCTGGCGCAGACCTTTTTAGTCAGCGGTCAAATTTACGGACAGCAGATCGTCGTCGTCGATCTCACGCTCACGTATTACGACAGCTCAGGCGCATCGTATTCGGATAAATTCACGCTCTCGATCACCGCAACCGGCGGCGTCTCCAGCGGAGTTGCGGCGGCAACGTCCACGCCCACAGGCGTGAAGAGTTCGCAGTTGGTGATCACCGGCTACTCAACAGACATTGATCCGCTTCAACCCGGCGAACAGTTTGCCCTCAAGTTGAACGTTCAAAATGTAGGGAATGCCAAAGCCCAGCGCATCACCATGATCGTGGGCGGCGGTTCGGGCGGCACCTCCGGCGGGACTCCGCAACCCGGCGGGGTCTCGGGTGGCGGAGGAGATTTTGCGAACTTCGCGCCAGTCGGCGCTTCGAATGTGCAATCGCTGGGAGATCTCGGCGCGGGCGGTGCGATCGAGGCGACGCAAAGTCTCATCGTCAACGTGTCCACGAATCCCGGCGCCTACCCGATGAAAATTTCATTTTCATATCTCAACGATAAGAACGAAGTGGTCAACGACGAGCAGGTGATCACCTTGCTTGTTCACAGCCTGCCGAATCTGGATGTAAGTTTTTACCAACCGCCCGGCGTGTTGTTCACCGGTCAGCCCGGACCTCTGCCGATTCAAATCGTCAACGTGGGCAGGCGTTCTGCGGTGCTGGGAAATGTGAAGATCGAATCGGATTCCGGTTTCCTCGAAGGCAACACGGGACTCGTCGGTTCGCTCGACTTGGGGGCGTTCTTCACCATCGACGCGTTATTCACGCCCGAGCAGGCAGGGACGAACGAACTCACCGTCACCATCGAATACGTGGACGATTTCAATAAACCGCGCACGATCGTCAAGACCCTCGAAGTTGAAGTGGAGGAGATGGTCATCGAAGAACCGACCGTTGACCCGAACAACGGAGGCGTCGAAGAGCCAGCCGCAGAAACATTCTGGCAAAAGGTAAAACGATTCATCCTCGGTCTTCTTGGTTTGGATAGTTCGCCGCCAGCAGGCGTCGAATCGGCTCCGCTTGAGGAGGGCGCCGTCATCGAAGAAGGCGTTCCCGCTGGTGGCGGCGGCGGAGGCAAGGGCGGTCCGTGAATTTTCTCGATCTGCTTCGTCTTGTTGTTGGAAATTTGAGCCGCCGCAAAGCGCGCGTCGCGTTAACCGCTGTAGGCGTGGTCATCGGCACCGCGGCGGTGGTGATCCTTGTTTCGTTGGCAGTCGGATTGCAACAAACAGCCACCGAGCAGTTATACGGCATCGGCGACTTGACGCAGATTCAAGTGAGTCCCTCGTACGGCGGTGAAGGCGTCTACGTTGAAGCAGGCGGAGGCGGGGGAGGAGGCGGAGGTTTTCCCGCGTCGGATGAGGTGAAACTGCTGACCAATTCCGTGTTGGAGGAATTTCGCGCCATCCCCGGGGTTGAATCCGTCATTCCGCGCGAGTATATAATGTCTGGCGCGTTGATGAAATTTCAAAAGATGGAATCGTATGTCAACGTGATCGGCATCGGCACAGACGATGTCGCCGACCTGGGCGATACAGCCGAGCAAGGCACAACAGAACTAGGTCGCGGGAGAATCGTGATCGGCGTTACCGTCCCGCAAAGTTTTTACGACCCGAATGTTCGGCCGGGGCAGGAGATTCCGCCTCCGCCAGATTTATTCGACCAGCAAGTGCAGATGATCGTTTTCAAATATGACGCCAATGGGAACGAAATCCGCAAGAACATTGCTTTGCGCGTGACGGGCGTGCTAAAAGAAACGCGCGGCGAATCCGATTTTACGGTATACATGCCGCTCGAACAGGTAAAACTGCTCAACGAGTGGTCGCAGAGCCGCCGCTTCAACTATAACAAAGACGGCTACGGCATGGTCATCGTCAAAGTTGGCGACGTGGATAAAGTGATCGAGATCGCCGACCAGATCACAGCGATGGGCTTTCAAGCATTTACGCCGCAATCGTTCCTTGAAGGCATCAATAATTTTTTCATCGCTCTTCAGATCATTTTCGGCGGCGTTGGCGCGATCGCGTTGCTTGTCGCGGCGATCGGCATCGCCAACACGATGGCGATGTCGATCCTTGAGCGCACGCGCGAGATCGGTTTGATGAAAGCGGTCGGCGCGACGAACCGCGATGTGCTTGCCATCTTTTTGGGCGAAGCGGCGGGCATCGGGTTTCTTGGCGGGCTGGGCGGCGTGATCATTGGCTGGCTTGCTTCGCAAGGGATCAATGTGCTTGCGAGTGTTTATCTCGCCAATCAAGCCGGCGAGCAGGGAGGCGCGCCGCTGAGCATTGCGGTGTCTACCCCGCTTTGGTTGCCCATCTTCGCGCTCGTGTTTTCAACCCTGGTGGGGATGTTCTCTGGACTCTATCCCGCCCTGCGAGCCGCGACGATGATCCCCGTGCTGGCGCTCAAATACGAATAGCGCTTCGCCCCGCCTTACATCTGGGTCGCCTCTCCTCCGCATTCCCACTATGGCTTTACCAAAGTAGGTTGACAAAGAGCAAAAAGTAGATCCTTCTCGGTACAATTGCGAGTAGAGACAAGCAAAAAGACCGAGGAGGATCTAAAATGGAGTATAGCACAGGCAAAGTTGAACGAGAGTTCAGTGCGGAGGGCTTTGAGTATGAACGCGGGAGTGTGTATGAACGGTTCTGTCAGTTAACGGATGTTCGGAAGGCCAAGGGGAAGCGTTACCGTCTGGAAACTGTGCTGATGATCATTGTGCTGGCAAAGTTGTGTGGCAGTGATCGACCGATGGAAATTGCGGATTGGGCCAGCAACCATCAGGAGCAGCTTGTGAAGTTATTGCGTCTGGAGCGACCCAGCCTGCCGCATTACAATACGTATCGTCGGATCATGGCACACGTGGTCTATCAGGAAGAGATCGAGAGGTTGGTGGGGGAATACAACCAGGGTGGTGCGCACGGGGAAGTGTATGCGCTGGATGGGAAGGCGGTGCGCGGCATGCGCAAGAAGGATGAAGAGGCGGGAGAATATTTGTTGAGTGTCTATGATGTGGAACAGGCAAAAGTACTGTCGCAGGTGGAAGTGGGTCGCAAAGAAAATGAAATCACGAAAGCCTCCAAAGCCCTACACCCTGTGGAAATCTCACACAAAGTGGTCACCGCAGATGCGATTCACACTCAAAGAGCCCTAGCCACTCAGATTGTGAGCCAAGGCGGCGACTATGTTCTGCCAGTCAAGGAAAATCAATTGCACTTATACCAACACATTCAGCAACTCTTTGCCCCTGAATATCCGAAGCCTGGTTTTGGGAAAATCCAGACCGATTTCCTCACGGCTCAAAAAGTCAACAAAGGGCATGGCCGCCTTGAAACTCGCACGATGACCACCAGTGAAATGCTCAACCCCTATTCGACTTGGCCGGGTCTGGCGCAAGTCTACCGTTTGGAACGTCAATTCCAATGGTGGCGTTCTGGACGCTGCTACCGTACTTCCCATGAAATCGAATTCGGCATTACCAGTTTGACCCGTACCCAAGCCACTCCCGCCCGCCTCTTGCATATTCGCCGCGCCCATTGGGGCATTGAGACCGGGTTGCATTATCGCAGAGATGTCACTTTCAAAGAAGATGCTACTCGCATGACTGTCGGCAATACTGGAAAAGTCATGGCCTCCCTCAACAATCTTGTTTTGGCTCTCATTCGACAGGCTAAATTTCATAATGCCGCTCACGCCCGTCGCTGGTTTGCCGCGCACATCTCACAAGCCTTTGCCCTACTCACCACACCTTTTTCTCTACTTTGGTAAAGCCATA
>NZ_DBNHEF010000010.1:0-1564 GCF_057138825.1 Candidatus Defluviilinea gracilis | reverse complement strand
CGATTTAATCGCGGCTCCGCGCTCGGCGGGGGAGGGACGCCCCACCGCTCGAACTCTATCATCAATCCGATTACGAAGCCCGCACAAAAGGCGAGGAAATAGATCAATTTCATTCTACCGTCGCCTTGACCCACGAATAAGATGTTCATTTCACGCTCTCCAATTTGTTAAGTGCTTTATCATCGTCCGCTCCAAAAAAGCGGCATGACGATAAAGTCGCAGACATAGATTGCGAAGGCGGCGAACAGAATGTAGCCAAGCGTGCCGAGATGTTTTTTCATGGTTATATGTCCATTTCCATTTGTCCAGTAGCGAGTATCTTTCTGCGCCGCGTTGCGCGGGCATTTTCAAGATGCTCTTGCAGATCAAAAACTAGGTGACAGCGTTGGCACATGGCTTTCAGATTTTTGCGCCGCACATCCATTTTGTCGTGTTTATTTCCTTTACGACCATCTGGATAATCAATTCCTAAATGAGCGACGGTAAGAATTACTTTTGATGTTGTAATTGGATGAGGCTCATAATTTATTGCGTCACACCGCCCCTCATGTAACCCGCACTCTCCAACACACTCGCAACGCCCGCGTGATCTTACGCGAATAGATAGGCTGATTTTTTTCCAGTCTTTTGGGTAACGCGACATATCTACTGGCATTATTCATCCTTCGGCATCTTCGCCGCCCACGTCCGCCATGCCAGCGGCGTATCCTTCGCCGCCAATATGCCCGTCACTAGCGAGGACAGGCGTTTACTGTACGACACGAACGACGGCGGATTGCCCGCTGTTTCCTGCTCCGCTTCCACCTCGCGCCTGAGCGTCTCAGTACTGTGACTTTCGCCGTTGATCTTGTAGGCTGTCAACTGCGCGAAGTAGCGCATCACGTCACGGTTCGACAGGTTGTATTTTCTCTGCAATTCCCACGCCGTCCAGAAGTGCGTCGGCGTAAACGACTTCCGCAGTTGGCGGGCTACGGAGTTACCTTCGGACTTGCGTATGGATTCCAGCATCCAGTACGCATGAGCATAATTCTCGATGGTCGCCGTACTGCGTCGCGCTTCCAGCGCAATGTCTATCACGGCGTTGACCTTGTACGCGCCAACCACCCGCGCCACAAAATACGCGGCGCACCAAATGTTTACATCACTCGCGCGGCTGAATGACACGGCGCGGCGGATGTCGCGCTCGATAGTATCCTCAGATACCATCCAATGCAAGTCTGTCACTAATTTCATTGCGCCTCATTTCGGCAGACCCGCGCCAACAGGTCGTTATACGTCTGTTCGTCCATCTCACCGCGTAAGTACGCGGCGGTAAGGTTCTCGATGATTTCTCCGCGCTCGTCGGCGGCTTGTTTCAGGAGTTCGATGCGGGCGTGTTCAATACGCACCATTTCCGCAAACTGGACAGATTCCGCGCTCATGCTATGTCCTTTCGACGCATCCATTCGGGGAGCGCGTTCGGCTTCGTCAAGTCTTTTAGTTCGCGGAATCGCGGGTTCGGCGTTTCGCGGATGTAGTTGATCGCGCCGCCTGGGACATGGTAATCCAGTTCGCGCCCTGCCGC
>NZ_DBNHEF010000009.1:0-53285 GCF_057138825.1 Candidatus Defluviilinea gracilis | reverse complement strand
AAGAACAAGTTGAGAAAACGGCGTAAACGGAGCAAGAGACAAAAAAACTGGCGGTCATTGGATCGCCAGTTTTCGTAAATTGTGCGCCATGCACACCAGACCCCACTCCACATCCACTTTTTTCAACCCTCGGAGCATGAACCTTCGGAAGCCCATGTTCTGTTTCACGTCCCCGAAGACCGTTTCGGGTTCAATGCTTCGTAATTTACGCAAGGCCATACCCTGCTCGGAAAGCAGGTTGTCTTTGGCTTGCTGACGATAGCGGCGGAGTTCAAATCCGACTTGCATTTGGCGATTGCCTTTGGCTTTGGTGCATTTGGGTTTGAGAGGGCAGGCGGCACACTCCAAACATTCATAAACCCGCCGTTCAGATAAGAAGCCGTTTTTGGATTGGTAGGGTTTGGTTTCGATATAGACCATGCGATGGTGGGCGGGACACACGAACTGATCCTTGTCCTGATCGTAGGGAAAGCAGGTTGACTTGAAGCGCATCTTCTCAAGCAGTTCGGGTTTGCGCGGCGGGTGTTGCTCCTGGTGGAAGGTGTTGTATTTGAGGTAGTTCCCCATGCCGTGCTTTTCCAAATAGGCATAGTTTTCTTCGCTGCCGTAGCCTGCGTCGCCAGACACGTTTTTGAATTGTTTGCCCTGCGGAAACTGCTGTTGTTGCATATGGGGAATGAAGCAACTGGTATCGTCGGCTTGTTGGTGGAGGCTATAGCCCACCACAAACTGTCCTTCGGTTCCTATTTGCACGTTATAAGCCGGGCGCGCCAGCGGCTTGCGCGCCGCCCGGTCTTCCTTCATGCGCAGACTGCTGGCCTGCGGGTCGGTTTTCGAATAGCTGTTGCGTCCCGCCAGAATGCGTTCTTGCTCTTCGTACTTCTCCAAACGCGGCACATCCTCCTGCTCCAATTTCTTCATTGCCTTTTTCTGTTCCGGCGTCAGCGGCTTTTCCTTCAACTGGGCGTTGATCTCCGCCGCTTTCCGCTTCACCTTCTCGGCCGTCAACTCGCTTTGCTCGCCCAGTTCTCCCAGGTTTTCCTCCCCGTATACTGCATTCTCGCGTTCGTTCACCTGCTCGATTTCATCCAGCAACGCCTGAATTTGCTGTTGTAGTTTCTCCTTGTATTTCTGCGTCTTCTTCGCCCACACCACTTTGTGCGGGTTGGAGTTGGCGCCCAGCTTGCTCCCATCCACAAAGTAATTCTCCATCTTCACGTAGCCCTCTTCCACCAGAAGCTCCATCATCGAAGCGAACACTTTCCGCACCGCTTCCTTCAACGTGTCGCTCCGAAAGTTGTTGATCGTGTGAAAGTCCGGCCGGTTGCCCCCGCTGATCCACATGAAGCCAATATTCTCCCACAGCGCTTTTTCGATCTTCCGCGACGAATAGATCTTCTGGGTGTAGGCATACACAATCACCTTCAACATCATGCGCGGATGATAACTGCTCGTCCCGCCCCCTTTGTATTTTGCTAAAAGCGGCTCGATGTCCAGCTCATCCACGACGCGATTGACCACCCGTACCAGATGTTTTTCAGGGATCAATTCTTCCAAACTCGGCGGCAGCAGACTCAACTGCTCCATTGCGTACGGCTTGAAGGTGAGGTTTCGGTTGTTCATCTCCCTATTGTATTAAACTTTTCCCCAACTGAGGAGGGGCTGTCCTCCCCTTTTTAGACAGCCCCTCTTTTCTCCCTTATAATCCCTCTCATGCCCGACCTCTTCGACCACGCCATGCAAGAACGGATGAAAAGTGAAGCGCCCCTCGCCGCGCGGATGCGTCCACGCACGCTCGATGAATACATCGGGCAGGAACATATCGTCGGCGAAGGGAAACTCCTTTGGCGCGCCATCAAAACGGACAAGTTATTCTCGTCCATTATTTTGTGGGGACCGCCAGGCACGGGCAAGACCACGCTCGCGCAAGTGATCGCCAACACAACCAAAAGTTATTTTGTAACGATCTCCGCCATCCTCGCGGGCAAAGCGGATTTGCGAGTCATCATAGACGAAGCCATCGAACGCCGCCGCCTGCACAACGAACGGACGATCCTCTTCGTGGATGAAGTCCACCGCTGGAACAAAGCCCAACAAGACGCGCTCCTCCCTCACGTCGAGGCGGGAGTCGTGACCCTCATCGGCGCAACGACGGAGAATCCATACTTTGAAGTCAACAAGGCATTGATCTCGCGCTCGCGCGTGTTCCAATTGCGAAATTTGAATCAAGAAGAGACAGGCATCCTCATTGACCGCGCATTGACCGATAAAGAACGCGGCTATGGAAATACAGTTGTTACGCTTGATAGCGACGCCCGCAATCACCTCATCGAAACCGCCAGCGGCGACGCGCGCAACGCGTTGAACGCTATCGAACTCGCGGTTGAATCTACCGAAGCAAACAAAGACGGGGTTATTCACATCACGTTGGACGTGGCGCAAGAGTCCATTCAACGGCGCGCGGTCTTGTATGATAAAGATGGCGATGCGCACTACGACACGATCTCCGCGTTCATCAAATCGGTGCGCGGAAGCGACCCTGACGCCGCGTTGTATTGGCTCGCCAAAATGATCTACGCGGGCGAAGACCCAAAATTCATCATCCGACGCTTGATCATTCTCGCAGGCGAAGACATCGGCTTGGCTGACCCCATGGGACTTGTCGTCGCCTCCTCCGCCGCCCAAGCCTTTGACTTCATCGGGCTGCCCGAAGGAATCTATCCCATCGTCGAAGCGACGTTGTACCTCGCCACCGCGCCGAAATCAAACAGCGCTGGTGCATATTTCTCCGCGATGAAAAAGATCGAAGACGAGGGACAAGTCTCCGTGCCGCGTCACCTCATGGATAGCAACCGCGATGCCGCTGCGCTGGGACACGGCAAAGATTACGTCTATCCGCACGAACATGAAGGTCACTTCACGCCGCAACAATATTTGCCGAAGAGATTGCTGGGAACGTATTTTTATTCCCCGTCACAAGAAGGTTACGAAGCGCAAGTGACCGCAAGACTTGAAATGTGGCGCGACGCGCAGAGAAAAGCGTTGGGCATCACAACAGTGGAGAACATCCCTGCCATGAGCGAGGAGCAGATCGTCGAAATGAAGCGGAAGATTCGTTAGATCACAGGTTGCAGGTTGAAGGTCGCAAGTCAAATCCTTCAACATCAAACCTGCGACTTTCAACTTTTCAACATGCCAACCCTATTACTCATCCGTCACGGCGAAAACGACTACACCAAAACCCACAAAATGGCAGGGCGACTGCCCGGCGTGCATCTCAACGAAAAGGGACAGAAGCAGGCTCAGGCGTTGGCGGACGCGTTGAAGGATGTGCCGCTGAAAGCCGTGTATGCGAGTCCGCTGGAGAGGGCGATGGAAACCGCGCAACCCATCGCTGAATCGCACAAGTTGAAGATCATCCAACAGCCCGATTTGATGGATAATGACATCGGCGATTGGCAGGGACGCTCGTGGCGTGTGCTGGGGCTGACAAAAGTGTGGAAGATCGTGCAGAACGCGCCGTCGAGATTCAGATTTCCAAATGGCGAGTCATTTATCGAAACACAGACTCGCTGCGCCGCCGCGCTGGAAAAAATAATCGGCAAGCACAAGAACCCAAAAGATATCGTCGCGGTCGTTTTTCACGCCGACCCCATCAAACTCACAGTGGCGCATTTTCTGGGGATGCCGCTCGATCATTTTCAACGGTTGAGTTGCGATACGGGTTCAGTAACTGTAATCCACGCGAACGAGTCGCGGGCAAGTCTTGTCAAAATGAATCAACGTCCGCCGTTCGATCTTTTGCCGAAGAAAAAGTAGAATGCTGACGAGGAAAATCAAGACATGAGCGCGTTACCATCTGGAACCGTCACCTTCCTCTTCACCGACATCGAAGGCTCGACCAAACTTTGGGAGAAATTTCCCGAAGCGATGAAGTCTGCGTTGGCGAAGCATGATGCGATTCTGAAGGAAGCCGTCGAATCGAATCGCGGACAGATCGTCAAAACCACAGGCGATGGAATCCACGCGGTCTTCTCGACAGCCATTGACGCGATCAACGCGGCGATCACGTCACAGCACCAACTCAATTCTCTAATTCTCAGCTCTCAATTACCAATTACTAATAACCAATCTCACGATGAGTCTCCAGTCTCTAGTCTCTCTTTAAAATCCCGCATGGGACTCCACACAGGCGAAGCCGAATTGCGCGAGGGCGATTACTTCGGGCAAACGTTGAACCGCGCGGCTCGCATCATGTCGGCGGGGCATGGCGGGCAGATATTGATTTCGGATGTGGTCGCGCAAGTGGCGCGAGAACATTTGTCAGCGGGCGTTTCGTTGCTTGATTTAGGCGAGCATTATCTCAAAGGAGTCGTGCAGGCGGAGAAAATTTATCAGATCATCGCGCCGAATCTGCAAGAAAAGTTTCCCCCGCTCAACTCAATTCCATCGGCGACAAATAATTTGCCGCAACAACTCACCTCGTTCATTGGGCGCGAGCGCGAATTGAAAGAGGCGTGCGATAAACTCGCATCGGCAAAATTGCTGACGCTGATCGGACCAGGCGGAACAGGTAAAACGCGCTTGTCCATTCAGATCGGCGCGGAGGGACTCGCTAAGTTCAAACATGGCGTGTGGCTGGTGGAACTCGCGCCCATAAGCGACGCCGCGTACATCATCCCTGCGATTGCGACCGTGTTCGAAATCCGCGCGGTGCAAAATATTCCGCTCATTCAGTTCGTCCTCGATTATTTGCGCGCGAAGGAAATTCTGCTCATCCTCGATAACTGCGAGCATCTCGTCGAAGCCAGCGCGGGGATTGCGAATCAACTTTTGCATGAGTGTCCGCAACTCAAGATCGTCGCCTCGAGCCGCGAAGCATTGGGCGTGGATGGCGAGACGGTGTTTCGAGTCCCATCATTGAAGGATGATGAAGCCACGCGACTCTTCGTCGAACGAGCGACGAAAGCCGAACCGCGTTTTCGCATCACGGATGAGAACGCCTCTTTCGTCGCCCAAATCTGCTCCCGCCTCGATGGGATTCCTCTCGCCATCGAGTTAGCCGCGGCGCGCGTGAAACTGCTCACGCCCGAACAGATCGCCGCGCGTCTCGACGACCGCTTCAAACTGCTCACGGGCGGAGTCCGCACTGCATTGCCGCGTCAACAAACTCTGCGCGCGCTCATTGACTGGAGTTATCAACTGCTTAACCCAACGGAACAACGCGCCCTGCGCGGACTGTCCGTTTTTTCAGGCGGGTGGACGCTCGAGGCGGCTGAATCAGTTGTCGGCGCGGATGAAGCGTTGGACGGTTTGTCGGGGCTGGTCAACAAGTCGCTGGTCATCGTCGAGGAGCAGGATGGAAAATCCCGTTATCGCTTCCTTGAAACGATCCGTCAATACGCGATGGAGAAATTAGTCGAGTCGGGTGAAGCGATAGAAACTCGCGACCGTCATTTGGATTTCATTTTGGGAGTGACGCAATATTCTCCGACGCGCATGTTCGGAACAGAAAGTTTGGAGTTACTGAACGAAATCGAATCGGAACACGACAACCTGCGAATCGCGCTCGAATGGGCAGCTGAGAATCATCCTGACAAAGCGTTGAAACTGGCGTTTGGCGCGGGAGGTTTTTGGACCATTCGAGATTTCAACGCAGAAGCGCAATTTTGGTGCAGTACGATCTTGAGGAAAACAGAATCGCTTTCGGACCTTGATGAAGATCGCGCTCGCTTATATAGCCTGCTGGGATGGCTGTACATGACATTGGGCGAACACAAAAAGGCGCGCGCGGCTTCAGAGCAGGCGATCGCGCTTGGCGAGAAACAGAACGATTTCTATACGATGTCGCGCGCCTACGCCATCGTTGGGTTAGCTTCATGCTTTTTAGGTGATTTTCCCACGGCAGTGCCCGCGGCTGAAAAGGCGGAGCAAATTGCCCGTGAGCATGATCTCATCGCAGAGTTATCATTCATTCTATCTTCGCGCGCCCAATTGGAGTTTATTGGAGCAGGCGATCTTCTCAAGGCGAGGAATTCTGTTTTTGAAGCCTCTGAGCTCGTCCGCAAGGCTGGTTTTATTTGGGCTTCCACGTTTATGGATATTGGCATGGGTCATATCGCCGCCGTGATGGGAGATCTCGAAACTGCCCGCGCGGCATTCAGAAGGAGCGGCGAGACCGCAAAGCAACTGGGAAACAAACGCGCCGAATTGTCCAGCCAGAGTGACTTCGCCCATGTTCTTCGCCAACACGGCGAACTTGATGAAGCGTTGACGATCTATAAAGATGTATTACCCAAATGGAAGGATTTGGGTCATCGCTCGGCGGTGGCGCATGTAACGGAATGTATCGCGTTTATTCTCATTAGAAAGGAAGAGCCCGAAAGCGCTGTTCGCTTGCTTGGCGCGGCGAACGCCTTGCGCGAGGCGATTGATTCAGAGATGACGCAGTTGGAGAAGGAAGAACACGCGAAGGAACTCTCAGGGTTGCGAGAGTTGTTGGGCGAAGCGGAGTTCAAGAAGGAATGGGACAAGGGCAGGAAGTTGACGATGGACGAGGCGATTGAGTTGGCGCTAGGTAAATGATATGGCGAAATTAAAACTGGACTTACACGACATTTACAACAAGGGCGATATGATAGACAAAGAATTGAATCGTATCGTCGAGGAAGCGATTGACAGAAAAATCAATTTGGTCGAGATCATCCCAGGCAAAGGCAGTGGGCAGTTGAAGAAAAAAGTTTTGCGGTTTTTGAATCAAGGACATATCAAAAAGTTGTATCATCGCGTGGAGAAGGATGATAAGAACTTTGGGCGCATCTTTATTCATTTTAGGTTTTGAAAAAAGAACGTCCCGTTACAATATGTCACCCTGAGCGCTAGCGAAGGGTCTCTGTTGAGCCGTAGAGATGCTTCGCTCCGCTCAGCATGACATGAGGTTAATCAGAACAGCATGACTCATAAAATTATTTTAGAAACAAAACGACTCTTACTCCGTCATCAAGTCCTTTCGGACTTGGATGATCTTTGGGCGTTGTATCAAAACCCCAACATCACCAGGTACATTCCCGATGCGCCGCGCTCGCGTGAAGAGGCGCAGGAGGAATTGGAATGGCACATGAACGGGCATCCCAAACATCCCGAACTGGGATTGTGGGCGACCATTCATAAAGAGACTGGGAAATTTATCGGGCGGTGCGGGTTACTTCCGTGGACGATTGGCGGTCAATACGATGTGGAAGTGGCATACACCATCACGGAAGATTTTTGGGGTCAAGGCTTGGCAAGTGAAGCCGCGCAAGGAATTTTGCAATACGGTTTCGAGACATTGAATTTACAACGCCTGATCTGTTTGATCGACCCCGCGAACATCCCATCACAGCGGGTGGCGGAGAAGATGGGCATGGCGTGGGAAAAGACCGTGGACGGATACGAAGGGGATAATATTCCGTTTTATATTTATTCGATTGCGAGAACAAAACCCAACAGATGACATCAACAACTCGATCAGTTCGAGTCGCATCTCATCCGGCGCGCTTGCGGTTTACGAAGGCGAAGTATGCCGAAGGTAGATCGCCCAGTACACAATCGCCACAAGGACCACGCCGCCAATGATGTTGCCGATGGTCACCGGCAATAGATTCGAAAACCAGAATGCCCGCCAGGTCAACCGGTCGAGGTTCGGGATCGACTCGGCGACGGACGCGGTGAAGGCGGGGTCGAATATTTTTATCGCCAGCGCGTATGGAATGAAATACATATTGGCAATGCTATGCTCGAAACCAGCCGCCACGAACGCGGTGATCGGAAAGATAATCGCGGCGATCTTATCGAGCGTACTGCGGGCGCTAAAGGTCAACCAGACCGCCAGGCACACCAATCCGTTACAAAGAATGCCAAGCGCCACAGCCTGCAAAAAATCGAGGTCCGATTTGGCGGCGCCAATCCGCAACGCGGTAACGCCGACCGAGTTCCCACCGAAGGTATATTGTTTCGTAAAGAACATCAGGATCACGGTCCCAATGGCGCCGACAAAATTGCCCGCATAGACCACAACCCAATTCCGCAACACGGCGCGTGTGGCGACCTTCCCACTCGCCCACGCCATCACAATCAGGTTATTGCCGGTAAATAACTCCGCGCCCCCGACCACTACTAGAATCAAGCCGAGACAAAAGACTAAACCCGCCAATAGGCGGGTCACGCCAAACGGCATGGAGCCCGAATACGCCAAACCATCGCTTTGCGCGGTGAACGTCATGGATCCCGCGCTAACCGTTGTGGAAAAGATGGCGCCCAGAGAAATAAATGCGCCCGCCAGAACAGCCAGCATAAACATCTTTAATAACGGCATTTCAGCTTTCCGTACGCCCAGCGCTTCAGCCCGCGCCGCCATCTCCGGCGGAAGCAGCGCATCTATGTGGATTTCGCTCATGGCATCCTCCGTGATTGCTCTTGCTTCATCATAACAAACTTGCGCCGCCGGCTTGTCATCAAGCGACCGTGATTTTCTTCCCAACCTTCCCCCGCGAGCCTGTGAACTTCAAGCGGAATTTTTTTTCAACCGTTTGACTTCGTCGGAGGATAAATCGCGCCATTCCCCGGGCTTCAAATCGCCCAACGCGATGGGCCCAATTTGGGAACGGAACAACCGCAAGGTAAACAGACCGACCGCCGCCGTCATGTGTCGGATCTGGCGCTTCTTCCCTTCGCGGAGTTTGATTTCGATCCATGCCGTCGGTCCGTGCGGTGTCACCGGCTTGGGGCGGGGAGGCAGGCTGGGGGCCGGAATGAGGCGGGCTGTGCATGGCAGAGTCCGATAATCTTTAAGTTGCACGCCTCGCTCTAAGCGCAACAACCTCTCCGTCGATGGGTCGCCCTCCACCATCACCCAATAGGTTTTTTCTGCATGGTCGCGCGGGTCGGTCAATGTTTTGATGAGCGCGCCGTCGTCGGTTAAGAACAGTAAGCCTTCGCTGTCCCGATCCAGCCGCCCTGCCGCGTACACCTCTGGCACGGGAATAAATCGCTTAAGCGTCGGATGACCGGTTCCTTCATCGGTAAATTGCGAGAGAACGCCAAACGGTTTGTTGAAGAGAATGTATCGCATTTGTTCAATCGGGACTATAATATTTTAACGTCATACCCCAGAGGAGATGCTATGGGAAAGAAAATTATTAAACATTCGGGCGGCAGGCATAAAATTGGCGGAAAAGGAGGCAAAAAATCGTTCGAACTGGCATTGAACGCAAAAAACCTTGACGACTACATCGTGGAGGAACTGGATGGGGACGACATGAAAGTTCCCGCCGACAACCCGTTGAACATCAACTGGTTTGCGTGTTTCAATGTTAAGAATAAAAAAGATAATCAATACGCGTCGGTACGCTATTCGTTCGAATTAGACGTCGATGAAAAACAGCGCGTCTTTCTCGCGTATCCAAACAAGGAAGGCGTCATTACCGCCTACGAGATAACCGACAAAATCAAAAAAGGAAAATTAAAAGTCGATCTCAGCGAGGGAGATCCCGCCGTCGGCGGCGTCCCGTAGCGCATCACTTCTTTGCAACATGTTCCATGATCTCCCGCCGCCACGGCACATTATCAATGAAACGACGACGGGAGGATACAACAGAAATCCTGGAGGCTTGCGCGTTTAACAAGTCGCGAGCCACAGCAAGAATATCATCACAGCGGGGGTCGTGTTTGGTTTTTAATGCGTTGAAACAGGCAAGATAGATCCTCAACGGTTCTTCGGCGCCGTCGAGCGTTCCGCCATTCGACAAATACTCCATTACTTCATTTGCATACTGGATCGCCAGCCCCGGATCGTGATCGGCAAGGGCAACGCGGATCAATCCCGCCAGCGGCTCCTTCGCAAGGGATGGCTGGTTCTGTTCCGCGCGCATCTCCAACGCCCGGGCAAATGCGCTCCGCGCCTCCTCCAGTTTTCCGCCGCCGAGAAACGCATTTCCGAGATAATAGTAAGACCAAGCCTCGCCCGATCGATCGCCTTTTTCAAGCGACAGAGTCATTGCCTGCGCGGCGTATTGTTCAGACGCTTCAACATTTCCCTGCGCCTCATTGACCGCGCTTAAATTCAGCAGGGTATAAATTTCCTGATACGAATGATCCACCTCGCGGGCAATAGACAGAGCTCCTTCGAGTTCGGCGCGCGCAGTTTCATAATCGCCAAGCAACATATTCACCCAGCCGATATTTGCCTTCTCAACACCCTCGCCGAACCGGTCGCCAAGTTCCACAGCCAGTCGTTCAGCCTGTTTGTAATACTCCCGGGCGGCGATGTAATCCCGCAAAACATACGCCGCCGCGTTGGCGAGGTTGCCCAGCGCCCGCGATTCCAAGACACGATCTCCCACCTCGCGCGCAATGTCCACAGCCTGTTCCATGCGTTCCACTGCCCGGGCAGGCTGGTGCGATTCCAGCAAGATAAGCCCAAGGGCAGTGAGCGACCTGCCCTCCTCCACGCGATTCTTCAACGTCCGCGCCAAGTCCAATCCCTCGCTCTGGCGGGCAATGGCTTCTTTCACCCTGCCCAGCCTGAAAAACGCCTGAGATTGCACAAGGTAAATTCCCAACGCGATCTCGGGATCTTCCAGCCGCATCGACATTTCGATGACCCGCTCAGACGTTTGAAGCGTGTTTGGATAATCGCCGATCGTGAAATAATAGTGCGCGTATAACTTCCATGCGATTGCCAGCCGCCGATCATCGCGCAATTGAACGGCAAGTTTTTCCAGCAACTCAAGGTCTTTCGCCTGCAAGGAGCGGTTCCCAATACGACCATATAAACTGACCCGCTCATGCAACAAGTGATATTGAGTATCGTAATCGTCAAACGCGGCGAACGAGTATGCTCGCGTGAAATAGTCAATGGCTTGGTTATTTTGGTAGGCTTCGGCGGAGGCTTTCCCCGCCAGGGTGTAAAACTGAAGCGCCTTAGGCTTCAGTTCGCCCAACTCGGCATGATACGCCAATTCGGCATAATGGAATTGAACATCGGCGCCATAATTATTTTCGAGCGCGTTCACCGCCAGGCGGTGAAGTTCCTGCCGATGCGCGCGCATTTGCATGGTATACGCCGCGTCGCGCAATAATCCATGAGAGAAAATATACTTGTTTTCGCCCGCGAACTTCCAGACCGCGTGCTGTTCAGCCTCTTGCACGCTCTCTTTCACCATAGACGTATTGCCGCTCATCTCCGCCAGGACCGGCATTGAAAATACCCTGCCAAGAATCGCGGCGGTCTGCACGATCTCCTTCACGCTCATCTCCAATTGATCGAGTCTCGCCACCAGCATGGCGCGGATATCGCCCGGCAGGAACAGATCGCGGACGCGATTCGACAACGCCCATCCATCCCCTCGCGTTTCGAGCAAGCTCTCTTCCTGGAGGTAACGAACGATCTGTTCAATGAAAAACGGGTTGCCTTCCGAACGGTCCAGGACCAACGTAGTCAACCCTGCCGCGGATGGACCGCCTAATAGCACATCCAGTTGACGCGCCACCGCCTCTTCCGAAAGTCTCCCCAGTGTGATCGTTACGTCTGCCAGCCATTCATCGGCGGCGAAGGGGTTGCCTTGCACTCGCGAAGCGATCACCAATGCCACCGGGTATGGGGCTTTGCCGGTTTGCAGGGCGCGCTTCAGACGCGGCAGGAATTGAAGCGTGTCCTCGTCGATGTAATGGGCGTCTTCAAGCACAAGAACCAGCGGCTGGATCAGGCTTTCCGCCTCGATCAGATAAATGAGCGCCGCAAGCGTGCTATTGTAGCGACTCTTCGCATCGAGACTTTCGTACAACGACCCTTCCCAATACAGGTCTATCAACGCTCCCAACACAGACCGCAGGCGATCCAGTTCCAACGCCAAGTCCTGGTCCGGCGTCGTTTCGATCACCCTCCGCATTCGGGTTTCAAAATTTTCAATGCGCTTCTCAACGTCCTCCGTCGCGGCAACATCGAAATACCGAAGGAGCCAGTAACGGATCGGGTTGAACGATTGCCTCAGAATCTGGTCAGCCTGCAAAACGCCCCAGCGCATGTTCGGGTTCTCGCGCAGCGCCATCGTTCTGAATTCATGAAGAAGCCGACCTTTCCCGGTGCCGGGGTCGCCTAATAATAGCAATACCCCGGGATATTGCCATTTCCACAAGGGTTCGGCAAATTTCAAACAGCGGGACAATTCCTCGCCGCGCCCGACCATCTCACCCTGATAGATCGAGCCAGCCTCCACGCGACGGCTTTTGAGCACATGCACTTTTTGTTCGGAGGAGAACCCCTTGAATTTCTGCGCGCTCAGGAATTCGATCTCGAACCATGCTGAAACGCGCCGCGCAATGCGGTCATCCACCCAGGTCTGCCCCGCGTTCGCCGACATCATGAACCGGGCGGCTAGGTTTACGCCCCACCCATAGCAGGTGTAATCTTCGCTCATGCTACTGCCGAGGTAGCCGGCGTGAGCGATGTAATACGTGATCCCGGCGGTGATCGGGAATTTCACCCGCGACTTTAACTCAAGGATGAAATTCAGCACCCTGCCGATATCGTTTTCATACGCCACCGGCGCCCCCCATAGCATCAACATGTTGCATCCCTTGTCGCCAAAATCCAATCGATTTAACAGCCCGCCAAACTTTTGACGGAGTTCAAACACCACACGGAAGAATCCCTCGAGTTCCTCGCCTTCCAACTCCGGGAAGCGCATGAAGAGATTGACCACCTGGCGGAATTCTCCGCGCACATCTTGCGAGACGATCTCCTCCGGAAAGAATACCTTCGACGTTTCGAAATCGACCGGCGGAAAGTTCGTCGGGCTGGGTGATGGTTTCCCATGGCGAAACCCGCCGTAACGGTGGAAAGACCCGGCGGGCTGGGTGAGCGCCGAGTCGGATACCAAGTCAAACATGGCGCGCGTAAAGAGAATCTCGCCGGCGATGGCTTGCTGTTCCGCCTTGGCAGACTCATCCACCGCCGCGCCGCGAAAATAATAGGTGGCGCTTTGCTCATCGGCTGAACGTAATATTCCCCATGCCACATCGCCCACAGCCAGACCCACTTTGACTGAGAATTGAAAATTTCCATACGGGGTTTGCCGGACTGGGTTTTCGAAAAGATGCGCCTGCACTTCAGACGCGGCGGCAAGCGCGCGCAAGGCGACCTCCTTCGGCGGATCCTCCTCCAGAGGAAACAGCGCCATGATGCCATCGCCGGCAAAGCCGACCACTTTCCCGCCGTATTCGAAAATACTTTCCACAAGAGGGTCGAACACGCCATGCATCAACCCCGCCAGTACCTCTGCGCCATGCTGGCCATGTTGCATGAGCGTGTCGGTCATGGAAGAAAAGCCGGACAGATCAAGGAACAAGCCAACCGCCGAAAATTCCCCGGCGTATTTGCCTGCCCGATAATTATCAATAATGATCTGAGGGACAACGCGATGCATCTCAAATATTGTAGCATGTATAATGTCGTCATGCGAGAAGGTATCGTTCAGGTCAGGGTCTGCCGTTCTTGCGGGTTGCGGTATCCGCTCGCGGGCGGGTATGCGGTTGGGCTTCGGTGTCCTGCGTGTTTAGGCGAAACCCGCCTGGTGGCGAAAAGAAAAGCGAGCTTTGAAGCCCCTCTCCTACAGAAGAAACAAAACGCGGGCGAAATTTCTGTATTGCTCGACAATATCCGCTCGGCGGGCAACGTTGGGTCGATCATACGAAGCGCGGAGGGATTCGGCTTCTCGCATGCCTACCTGTGCGGTATTACGCCAACGCCTGATAACGATGCCGTCAAAAAAACCGCTCTGGGGGCCGACGAATCGGTTACATGGTCGTATCACAAAGACGCGGTGAAACTGACAAAAGGCTTGAAAACCAAAGGCTGGGACATTTTCTCTCTCGAGGAGGGAAAAAACGCCAGCGCCCTTGCCAATGCCCGGCGCGATCTTGACCCCGCCCGGCAAACGGTGTTGATCGTCGGCAACGAGGTGACCGGGGTGGATGCCTCCCTGCTTGAATTATGCAAACGCGTCTTCTACATTCCCATGCAAGGCGAAAAGAAATCGTTCAACGTGGCGGTGGCTTTCGGCATCGCGGCATACGCGCTTCGCGCAACCGGCTGACTTGCTCGTGTGTTATCATAACCATACCGCATACAAGAGGAGATCAATATGGCGATCAAATTATCATTACCCGTCAATGGACCTATCACCCAACTGTTCGGCGAGAACCCGGATATTTACAAGAAATGGGGCTTCCCCGGGCACAACGGCATCGACTACGGCATCCCTAACGGTACGCCCGTTATGGCGGCTACGGCGGGCACTGTCGCGCTGGTCGGGTTCGAAAATGGCGGCTACGGCAACTACGTCAAACTCAGCCACGCAGACGGCAGTAAAACGTATTTCACCTACTACGCCCATCTCGCCCACGCCTCGGTGGCGGCGGGGCAAAAGATAAAAGCCGGAGCCGTCATCGGCACAAGCAACAACACCGGCGCAAGCACAGGACCACATCTGCACTTCGGCTTGAAGATCGACGGCGAGAACCCTCCGTACAAGGGATACGTCGACCCGACGCCTTATTTCTCCAAAGATACAGGGAGCGAAGAATCGGCAGTGACCACAGACATTCCGGACGCGGTCAAAATTCCATCCAGCCTTTCGTTTGAAGTGCTCTCCGACCTGCTCAACGTCCGCAACGGACCCGGCGTCGAATTCAGCATCGTCGGTCAATTACAAAAAGGAGCCGTGGTCTCAGGCAAACGTTTGCAATCGAAAAGCGTGTGGATCGAATACGAAAAGGGGAAATGGGTCGCGCTGGCGTTCAACGGGATCGTGAATCTCAAAGTGAAATAACGGACGAATGCGCTTCCTTCCGACCCTCAGCCTGCTTTGCCTTTTCCCGATCGTTCTCGCCGCCTGCGCGCCCGCCGAACTTGGCGCGCCCGTGCGTGGAATCGGCTTTGCTTTCGAGCAGGGGAAAAACCGTGCCGATCTGGTTTTTGTGTGGAAGTAAATACAAAGACAGGAATTACGCAGTTGAGCCTGTTTCGTTGAAGTTGCGCTATGACGGCAGGCAGTGCAACTGCATAAGTCATAAAAGATGAAAAAATAACGCCCCGAATTTTCGGGGCGTTATTTTTTCGAATTATCGATCCGATCAAGCACTTGCTCGAGAAAGTGGGCGATCTCATCACGCTCGTCGCGGGCATCTTGTAGAGATTTCGCGATCGTATTCCGTTCGTCTTCCGATTGGGTGGTATTGAGCAAATGCTCCGAACGGGTGATCTGCGCCAGCTTGTGACTCATCTTGATTTCGAGTCTCTTGCGATAGCCTTCATAGAACTCATAGTCGCTCACGGTTGGGTGGGCGGGCTTGATCTTTTGCGCCAGAATATCGGAGATGGCCGGCAGGAACAACGCAATATCGACCGGCTTCTCGATGAATTGCGTCACACCAATGGCAAGCGCGAAATCCTTATCTTCAGGCGTGACGTACGTTGCGGAGAGGAAGACCACCGGCAGGTCGCGCGTGGCGGGGTCGATGCGCAGGCGATGGACGAGACTAAACCCATCCATCTTCGGCATCAAGATATCGGCGATCACCAGCAGCGGGCGTTCTTGCTTGATCGCCTCCAGCGCTTCCTCCCCATTGCGCGCCGTCACCACTCGATACCCTTTGAACTTGAGGGTAGTATCGAGCAGGTTGAGAATATCGGGGATGTCGTCTACTACGAGCAGGTAACCTTTTGTCTCCTCAGACATAGCGACAATTTTACCATTACGACTGAATTGAAAAATAGTACGATGGTTGCAAAAAATTCATCCTTCCACGAAAAGTAGACAATCCCCATCCCATTTGACGCGCGTGGACGGCGCTTTACGGCGGTGAGTTTGTTCCGCCACGTAATCGAGAATCTCGCGCCTGCGTCCTTTTGCCCATGGATACAGCGCATCCCACTCCGTTTCGGCTGGAAACCAGACCATGGCGACCGTATCGCCGCCTCCAAATTCCCAGTAGAACTCGCAGATATTCTTTTTCAGCCAGCCTTCCACATATTGGATTCTTCCGTGACGACCCGATGTGACGATCTTAATATCTTTCATCCTGACCTGCTTTTTTGCTAATCTCCGAATGGATAAAGTCTAGCGAAGAGCGCGAATGGCGCGAATAGGCGAATTTCACGAATTTTCCTGAGGTTATTTGCGCTCTTCGCTCGTTCGCGTAAGAATCATCTGACTTTGGGAAAGCCATCCGCATATTCTTCCTCTTGCTTGACGTTGATTGTTGCCTGTGGTACTATCGGCGGGCTTTGGTACCCGATGCGGGGTGGAGCAGTGGCAGCTCGTCGGGCTCATAACCCGAAGGTCGCAGGTTCAAGTCCTGCCCCCGCTACTTAACAGCACAATGCGATTTGCGTTGTGCTGTTTTCTTTTACCACTCACAGCCTGGCGTGGTGCTGATCGTTGCAGAAGTTCCCACACGTTTGTACATAGTGACCTTGGTAAACGGTTCTCCGAGAATCCCATCGTGGATCGCCCAGGAGCGAAGTCGGATGCTATTTGCCGCGCCGCGAGAACGAAACGGACTTGAATCATTCAGGCGTTCACGCAGAATGCCTCCTTCCGCGAATCCGTCGTGGATCTGGCTCATTAACTTTTTCCCCGACTGATAGCTGAACCCATACCGTTCAAAGATGACCGCGTTATGATAGTACAACGGCTCGATGTAATACATGTCATGCTTGAGATAGGTCATGAACTCTTCGAAAGCGCGAATCGCCGAACGCAGGGAACGCAAGCCGCGTCGGACTTGACCGGGGGCGAGCCCCGCGAACATGGCGGCTTGTTCGGCTTCCATATTTCGTTTTCGAATCCCAAAGCCGGTGGGGCTTCCATCGGGCATTTTGTCCACATCGAAGCGCGGCGAGGCGGGATCGTTCAAAATATAAAGCAGGATAAAGATCTGCCCGTTCATTGAATCGGCGAGATGAGCGTAGAGAATTGGGTCGGGGAAGTCTGCCTGGTGATACAGCATCATTTCTACATCGCTGGAACCTTCCGCAAAACGGAAGCGCAGAAGATCGCGGTTTTCCGCCACGTTTTCGAGATGAAACTTTTCGGTGAGTTCTGCTGGAATGTAGCGGGAATACATGTCCCGCTTCTCCGCTTCGGGGAGTTTGTTGATGCCGCCGATGGTGAAGGGTTGCACGTGGGTTAAGTTCTTTCCTCTTTCTCCTTTCGCTCCAACGATGGGACGAACGAAGAAAGATGAGATTTATCGTACGCGGGTTTGGCGTTCCGCGCTTCTCGCCTCGTCTCGCTTGGCAATGGTCGCTCGTTTATCGTATGCCTTTTTACCTTTGGCGAGCGCGATCTCGATCTTGGCGCGTCCGTTTTTGAGGTAGACGCGCGTCGGCACGACCGTCATGCCTTTGATGCGGACGTTATTCCACAGTTCGCGGATCTGCTTTTTGTGGAGGAGAAGTTTCCGCTTGCGTTTTGGCTCGTGGTTGTTGCGGTTGGCTTGCTCGTATGGCGCGATGTGCGCCTCGACCAGCCATGCCTGTTCGCCGTTTTCGATATCCACATAGGATTCTTGTATGCTCATTTGCCCCGCTCGTATCGATTTGATCTCGCTTCCTTGAAGGACGAGCCCCGCTTCGAACTTTTCAAGCAGAAAATATTCAAAACCGGCTTTGCGGTTGTTAGCTACGATTTTAACGTCATCGGTCATCATTGGATATTACCACAATCCCCGGCGTGACTTTTTCGATCGCGCAACGGTCATCCCCACTTCAAAATTAATATTCCTGCCAGAAAGCGCAACACAGCGATCAACAGCAGGGCGGCGGATAAACCCATAAGTTCGCCCAGCACAGGTCCCCCCAGCGAGCCGATCAGGATCGAGGCGTTGAGGATGATGTTGTACCACGCCAGGTGCGCCTGACGGTCGTCTGGAGGAATGTGGTCGAGCATATAGTTGGCATAGACACCGGAGACCATGGCGAAGTTCAACCCGCCGATCAGGGAGATTCCATAGTATTGCCAGACGTTCGTGGAACCCGCCAGTAACAGCGGATACAACGCCATGAGCGCGGCGCTCCAGCCGGTTAATACTTTGTTGCCAACACGATGCGCCATTCTTCGGAGTTGCGTGGACCCCAACAGGACGGTTAGGTAGAACAGCGCGGTGCCAATGCCGATGTTGTTATCGTTCAACCCCAGCACGCGGATATTGTAGAGCGGGAATAAAGGAGTGGGCAGATATTGCGATGCGTGAAACGCGAATAAGCCAATGAGCACGTTCCGAAACGGAGACCTCCAGATATCGAAACGCAAAGCGGAGAGGAAATTTCGGGCGGCGGAACTCGCCGGGGCGGGCGAAGCAGGTTGAATTGAGGGAGGCGGCGGGGTTTGTCCCTTATGCATCGGCGCGACAAAATAGAGATGATAACTGCTCATCGCCGCGCCAATCGCGCCAGCGGCAAAGACGATCTGATATCCAAGCGGGAATGAAACGGTGTCGAGCAGATATCCGCTTGCGACCGACGAGAGCATGTAGGCGAGAGCAAACATGATGTTGCGGATACCAGCCACATGGGCGCGATATTCGACCGGGACAACTTCGGCAAATAAGGCGTTGAAACCCACGCCGAGCGGAGTCAAGGGGATCGACATGAAAAATGTCAGTAGGATGAATGCGGCAATCTGACTTTCTTCAGACAATAGGATGGGAAGGACGATGAACGGGAAGAAGCCTATCCGGTATACGACGGAAGTCCAGAAGATGGCTTTGCTGGTATCCCGTTTTTCGAGCCATTTGCCTGCTGGAATGGCGAGGACAAGGTTTACCACCGCCGACATGGCGCTGATCAGACCGATTTCAAAACCTGTGCCGCCGATGCGCGTGATGTAGACACTGAGGAAGTTGACCGCCGAGCCGCTTAACAGCCCAAACCAGGCGATGTCGAAATAAAGATGTTTGAAATTCGAATGGTGATCAGAAGGAATATCGTGGAGACGAAAAATTTGGTTAAGCATGGATTTTCACAGATTATCACACGGATTTGGCAACAAGGTGTGCCGCGAGATTTTCAGTTTTTTGTTCTCTACCGTACATGAAAGATCTTTACCGCAAAGCGCGCTAAGGTCGCCAAGTTAAAAAGGTTTTCTTTGTGTTCTTTGCGGGTGTCGCATGACGCCATGGCGACACTTTAGCGCCAATGTACGGTAAAGAGGTTTTTTGCTGGACGATCTCTGCGGCAAAGAGTCTTTTCAGCGTTCGCGCGACGCAAAAGTCCGTTTTCGAGTACGATTGCCGCATGAATAACCTGAACACTCACTTTCAACTCGACCCTTCAGTCACATTCCTCAATCATGGTTCGTTCGGGGCAACCCCGAAGCCGGTCATGGACGATTACCAACGCTGGCAACACGAGATGGAAAAACAGCCCGTCGAATTTTTGGGGAGGCGGATCACTTCCTTGTTGGCAGACTCTCGCGCGCGGCTTGGAAAATATCTCGGCGCTCATGCCGATCATCTCGTGTATACCCAAAACGTGACGGTCTCCCTGAATATCATCGCCCGCTCGCTTGAATTGGGCGCGGGCGATGAAGTGCTGGCTACGAATCACGAATATGGCGCGGTCGATCGCATGTGGCGATTTCTTTCGAGGGAACGCGGCTTCAACTATATCAACCAGCCGACCTCCACGCCTATTGTGTCTGAAGAGAAATTCATCGAAGAGTTCTTTGCGGGCGCAACGCCGAACACCCGGGCGATCTGCGTGAGTCATATCACTTCGCCGACGGCGATCCTTCTGCCCATCCGCGAGATCATCCATCGCGCGCGCGAACGCGGTATTCTCACCATTGTGGATGGGGCTCACGCGCCGGGGCAGGTTCCGCTTCATCTCGATTCACTAGGCGCGGATTTTTATGGCGGCAACCTGCATAAATGGTTGTGCGCGCCAAAGGGCGCGGGTTTTTTATATGCTTCTCCCGTCGTTCAGCATTTGCTGAAACCTTTGGTTGTTTCGTGGGGCTATGAATCGGAGACCCCGAGCGGCTCTGAATTCATCGACCATCATGAGTGGTGGGGCACGCGCGATCACGCCGCGTTTTTAGCCGTCCCTGCGGCGATCGACTTTCAAGAAAAATATCACTGGGACGCTGTCCGCGACGCGTGCCACGACCTTGCGAAGGATGCCCAGCGGCGGATCTGCGAACTGACCGGGCTTGCCCCGCTTCACCCTCCGACGGGGAACTGGTTTCGCCAATTGTTCGCCGCGCCGCTCCCTTCACGGGTGAACACGGCTGAGTTGAAGAATCAGTTGTACGAGAAGTTCCGAATCGAGGTTCCCATCCTGGAGTGGAATGGGAACAAATTGATCCGCGTTTCCGTTCAAGGGTACAACACCGAAGAAGACTTGGACATTCTTCTTCGCGCGTTAGCGTCGCTTCTCGCATGAGGAAACAAAATATGAAATTCTGGATGGCGCCGATATGGCTGGCGGTGTTATTGCTTTCTGCCTGCCAACCTTCGCCGCAAGTGGCAGTGAACGAGCAGGGATATTATCCGTTAACCGCGCGCGTTGAGGTGAACGATGTGGATGCGGTGTTGAGCGCCGTCGAAACCGGGGTCGCGTCGAATGTGGCGGCATTGTTCAAGTATTCCACGATCCCGTGCGCTGCGACCAGCGCATTGGGCGGACCGCCGCAGTGCCGCGAGGGCGAAGCGGAAAATACCCCCGTGGAGGTATTGCCCGCGCTTTTTTCGGAGGGGAGTTATTTTCGAAAAGATGAAATTTCGAACTGGCAGGGCTTGGATGTGAAAAGCCTCTATGCCATCTTTGAGATTTCCGAGAGCGCCTATTCCGATGCCTATTACCCCGCCGGCGAGTATGGGATCGTGCTGATCCGCGCGGATGATTCCAGCGTGATCTTGCGCGTGGCAGGCGGAGGCATTGTTCGCGTCGATTATCCCGCGGGACCCTCGTTCGACATGCTGGACGCGATCATCGCCCGCGATGCTTCGGAAATGATTTTGCCGCCCCCGCCCCGCTGACCGTATGCTTTTCGTAGGGGCATTGTGGGTTGCGGGCTGATCGGATGAAAACGATACTGGTTATAATGCGAGGCATCCCGTGAAGAATAGACTGTAGCGGTAATAAGACAAAATCGGGTGTCCCATAATGAACGGGAAAGAGCCTCACCACGAAGGACACAAAGTCTTGCGCTGAGTTCGTCGAAGCGACACAAAGGCAAAAAAAGAGCCTAGATTCCTTGGGTTTTCCTTTGTGACCGTCGTGTCCTTAGTGTTTGAAAAAAAGGTTTCCCGTTAAAAACGGTAGAGCCACAAAATCTTAGTTGAATGCTGAAAAACGCGGAGAACGCAGATTTTCACTCTCTTTTCATCGGCGTGAATCAGCGTTCATCTGCGTTCTACAAGTTATTGCCAATAGGGTCAACGATAAAACCAATGAGAGGTTACATGATTTCTGCGCGAAAACGATTGATTTCCATTGTTGCGTTAGGTGGTATTTTGCTCGCATCCTGCGGCGGTACTGCCACAGAGCAAAGCGAAGAAGCGGATATAAACGCCATCCTAACCGCCGGGGTGGGGACGCTCGCCGCGTCGATCTTTGAAACGCAAACCGCTCTGGCGCCCATCTCGACGGATACGTCACTGCCGTCAACCTCCACATCGACGAATACTGCGTTGCCGTTGCCGTCGCCAGCCCCATCCTCCACACAGGGGCTTGTGTTTGTGCCGGCGCTTTCCAGCGGGTCGCCCACGCCGACAGGCACGCTATTCACGCCCACGCCAAATCCATCGTCTTTGGGGTCGGGGTGCAATAACCTGCTGTTGATCAGCGATGCGAGCATCCCTGCCGGCACGGTGTTGAAGCCGAGTGAGCCGTTCACAAAAACATGGAAGGTGCAAAACAACGGGACGTGCGATTGGGCGTTGCAGTTCAGGTTGGTGTTTGCCGGCGGCAATCAAATGGAGGGCAACCCCAGCGGGTTGGGCAAAGTGATTCCCCCGCAAAAGTGGACGCAACTTTCCGTCGCGTTGATCGCCCCGAAAAAGCCCGGCACATATACAGGCTCATGGCAACTCTCGACTCAAACGGGAACCGTGTTTGGATCGACGCTCACCGTCTCTATTGTGGTTGCCGCGCCGACCAATACGCCTCTCCCGCCGACGAATACGTCTCTCCCGCCAACGAATACACAACCACCCACTTCGACATTTACAGTGGCGCCGCCGACTGCCACATTCACAGACACCCCAGCGCCAACGGCAACTGCCACTACAGTCACGCCCCCATAATTAACGGGAATGTGCCTCGCCACAAAAGAGATTACTATCGGACATCCTCTGCCAAGATAAGCGTAAAAGAAAGCGCCCTACACGGATTACTTATAAAGACTGTGCCTTTGCGCTGTAGAACTTGAGAAACACCCATCACAAAAATTTCATCAACAGGGACGACCCATCGGGTCGTCCCTGTGTATAATGAGGACGAGATAATTATGGAAATTTCACTTGCGCTGGGCGGCGGCGGCTCGAAAGGAAACGCGCACATCGGTGTCCTACGCCGATTAGACCAGCACGGATTCAAAATTCGCGCCATTGCGGGGACGAGTTTCGGCGCGTTGGTCTCCGCCTTTTACGCGTTAGGCTACCCACCGGATGAGATCGAAGCGATTTTTTCCTCGTTCGATCAAAATAAAATATTCGGTCACGCGCCGGAGGATGAACCGTCGTTCATGGGCATCTCTGGCGGCGCGGAATGGCTGGAGATCCGGCTGGGAGGCAAAACCTTTGCCGACTTGAACATTCCCTGCGCTCTCACTGCTGTCGACTTGAACACGGGAAAAGAAGCCCTCCTCTCTGAAGGAAACTTGTTGGATGCCGTGCTTGCCTCTGCGGCAATCCCCGGTATTTTCCCGGCGCGCCGCATCGGCGATATGGAATTAGTGGATGGGGGAACGCTCGATCCAGTCCCTGTTGCGCCGGCCCGGGCGCTCGCGCCGAATTTGCCAGTGGTCGCGGTGGCGTTGAATACCCCAATGGGCGAGCCAGCCCAATCATGGGGTCTGCCGCGCCCAAAATATATCCCGCAGTCTATTACAGATCGTTTGAGCAAAACGCGATACGCGCAAGTCATCGATGTTGTGCTCCGCTCGGTGGACATCATGAACCGTGCCGTCAGCGAATATCGCCTTGAAGTGGATAAACCGGAGATTTTGATTCGCCCTGCTGTGTCGGATGTGGATACGCTGGAACAAGTAAGCATTAGCGAAATTGCGAAACGCGGCGAAAAGGCGTTCGACGATGTTCTGCCCGAGTTGATGAGCCTGTTCGCCTGGCACAAACGACTGGCGCGGACGTTGAACTCCTGGAGCCAACCGTGACGAAAAAAGGCATCGCGATTGCGTTGGGAGGCGGAGGCGTCAAGGGAGTTTCGCACATCGGCGTCTTGCGCGCGTTGACGCGAAATGGGTTTGACATTCAAGCCATTGGCGCGACAAGCATGGGGGCGTTGGTGGGCATGTTGTTTGGGTTGGGATATTCGCCCAACGAAATGGAGCAGGTCTTCCATCAACTCAAACGGACAGGATATTCGGGGCGAGACAAAAATAGCGAGCCGGCGTTTCTTGGGTTGCGCCGCTTCGAAAAATTTGCGCGCGAGTTTTTCGGCAAGAAAACCTTTCATGATCTGAAAACCCCGCTGATCGTCACCGCCGCCGAGATCAAACATGGGCGTGAGATCTTCATCCGCGAAGGTTTGCTGGTGGAAGCCCTGCTCGCCTCGGTGGCATTGCCCGGCATCTTCCCCGCCCGGCGCATGATGGATATGGACCTGGTGGACGGAGGCGCGCTAAACCCGGTGCCGGTCGAAGCGGCGCGTTCGCTGGTCGATGCGAAGACCCCGGTTGTGGCAGTGGTTTTAACCGCGCCGCTCGGTGTCCCTGCCACAATGGAACGCATCGTCCTGCCGCGCTTCATCCCGCGCTGGCTGGCTCAGCGGATCAAACGCCTCCGCTCCGTTCAAGCCATCGATATCTTTCTGCTCTCGCAAGACATGCTTAACCGCGCCATTACAAAACATAACCTCGACCGTTCAAAACCCGATCTCATCCTGCGACCAAACGTGGCGCATTTGCACACGCTCGATACCGGCTACGTGACCGAAATCGCGCTCGAAGGCGACTCGGCAGTACGCCATGCCTTGCCTGAATTGTTGAAATTATTTCCCGCCTCGGCGGAGGAAGAAATGCACCATGAGCCGCGACCTGCGTAAGTATGCAAAGCAAACCAACGTCCGTTTAGGCGTCGGCGCGTTCCTCCTGCTGGTGATCGTGGGCGTGGGCTTGATCTATCTCATCTACGGCGCGGGCGCGGCGCTCATGGCGCTCACCTGTCTGTTTGGCGCGCTCGTTCCCATCGCGCTCATCTTTTTATCTCTGTGGATTTTGGAGTGGATTCAAAAACGTGCAAACCCTGATTGATACCGAACTGATCAAATTTCAAGGCTGGATGATGCGCGTCCGCCAGGCGAAAAAACCGAAGCGCTTACTGCTGTTGATCCACGGATTCACCGGCGACGAAAACTCGATGTGGGTCTTCGCCCGCAGTCTTTCGTTCGATTACTGGATGATCGCTCCGCGCGCGCCTCTTTCCACCGGGACGTCTGGTTACACGTGGCGGCCCCTCCACAGCAAGGACTCTGTGCTCGACTCAGGACAGGATTTCGGCAAACCCAGCCTCGAGCAACTCCGCCCGTCTGCCGAGGCGTTGATGCGGCTGGTGGACGAGTATCAAGCCTCCACGTGGATCGACGCGGATTCCGATCACCGTCAAACGATCGACATGATGGGGTTCAGTCAAGGCGCGGTGATGTGCAATATCCTGTCGTTTTTGTACCCGCAGAGGATCCGCAAGGTGGGAATCCTCGCCGGCTTCATCCCCAGCGGGTTGGAAGCGTTGGTTCCGAATCGCCCATTGGAAGGAAAAGATTTTTTTGTGGCGCACGGCGTCAAAGACGAAACGGTGACCATCGACCGCGCCCGCCATTCGGTGGCGTTGCTCGAACAGGCCGGCGCGCGCGTGACCTATTGCGAAGATGAGGTGGGTCACAAGGTTAGCGCCAATTGCGTGGTGGCGCTTAAGAATTTCTTCAGAGAGTGAACGGTAAGAGTACGCCCGGCTTAATCATCTCTCATCTGCCCGTTGACGATGCCTTCCTTTGTGATTATCCTTGTTGAAAGAGTAAACAAAACAAATGACACAAAAAATTTCACGACGCGATTTTCTAAAATTGTCCGGCGCGGGCTTGGGCGCATTGGCGTTCATGCCGCGCATGGGCATCAACCTCGATAAACTTTTTGACGATCTTTTGAGACCCAAACGCCTGCCGCAATTTCCCGCCAGCGAGATCATCGGCAGGGTGGTGGACCCGGATATTGACTTGCGAAGCCGCCCGACGAACGACCCAAACCTGAACTCGTCCATCGCCAAACTCGGAGCCGATACGCTCGTGGAGTGGAACCGCGAGGTGATCGGGAGCGTGATCGGCGGGCTGAACAACCAACGCTATGTCGAAACGCCCAACGGATACATTTACTCATCGGTGCTTCAGCCGACCCGCAACTTCCCCAACACGCCTGTTACTCAAATGCCCGCCGGGCAAAATGGTTTTTGGGCGGAAGTAACCGTGCCGTATGTAGACCTTGCCCATGAAGGAGCAGTCGCTTCGCCGTGGTTGAACGACCATATCGCCTACAACTTCCCGCCGCGCTTGTATTATGGGCAAGTGGTGTGGATCGACCAGGTGCGCGCCAGCAACGGTTTTGCCGAATATCGCTGGAACGAAGACGCGAACGGCCATGGCTACGGCTACGGCGCGTACGGCGAGTTTTTCTGGGGAGACGGCGCGGCATTCAAAATTCTGACAGACGAGGATGTGGCGCCCATCAGCCCGGAGGTTGCGGCGGATCAGAAACGCATCGACGTGGATTTAGACCGGCAAACATTATCCTGCTACGAAGGCGCCACCGAGGTCTTCTATTGCCGAGTCTCTACCGGAATCGCCTACGACCCGGAGACCGGGCAGATCAGCGATAAACTGGCAACGCCGGTGGGCAACCTGCTCACGCACTGGAAGATCATCTCGTTGAACATGACCGCGGGAAGTTTTCAATCGGGCTACTCCACGCCGGCGGTTCCATGGTCGACCATGATCAGCGGCGACGGTATCGCCATCCACGGCGCGTTCTGGCATAACTCGTTCGGCGAAAAACGCTCGCATGGCTGTATCAACGTTACGCCGGAAGACGCCAAGTGGATCTTCCGCTGGACGACGCCATACGTTTCGCTCGCTCAAAGCGAACAACGCCTCTCGCTCCCCGATCACGGCACGATCGTCGTCACCACAAAACTGACGTTCTGAACCAACCAAGGAATTCAATGGAATTTACACAAATCTCAATGGGGCTGGCATTTCTCGCCGGGCTGGCGTCTTTCCTCTCGCCGTGCGTGTTTTCACTGGTGCCGGCGTATGTCGGCTATCTGGGCGGACGGGCGGCAGGCGGCGAAGCAACAGACAATAACCGCTTCATCACCTTCACGCACGGCTTGGCGTTCGTGCTCGGCTTCAGCCTCGTCTTTATCACCCTTGGCGTCGCCACCTCTGCCGCCGGGCGGTTGTTGTACGATCTGCGTTTCCTCCTCTCCAAAGTCGGCGGCGCCGTTGTCGTCATCTTCGGCTTGCACATGATCGGCGTCTTCCGCATCCCGTTTTTAGAATACGACACGCGCGTCCAACAATTGCCCGATCGAAAATTAGGCTATCTTTCCTCCGCGTTAATGGGCGTATTCTTTTCAGCGGGCTGGTCGCCGTGCGTTGGTCCCGTGCTCGGCGCGATCCTCACGCTTGTGCTGAACGGCGGTTCGGTTTCGCAGGGAGTTTCACTGTTAAGCGCTTACTCTGCCGGGCTGGGCATTCCATTTCTCATTGCCGCGCTTGGCGTCGGCTGGGTATCGCTCACATTGCGAAAATACGGCAAGGTGATGCGCTACGTGGAAATTGTCATGGGCGTCATTCTCATCATTGTTGGCGTGATGCTGTTTACAGGCATTTTTGAACGCATCGCCGCGGCAGGGCAATTCTTCTGGATCGATTTCGGTTTATAGAGATTCCATTCATGCTCACAGTCACCCTGTACTTTCGCAAAGACGACGAACACAGCAACGCGGCAAAAGCCGACTTGCTTTCGCTTCAGGAAAAATTCCCGCACCGGCTGGTAGAAGTGAACGTGGACTCAGACCCCGCGCTCCAAAAGAATTTCGGAGAGAACGCGCCGGTCGTTGAAGTGGGTCCGTACAGTTTGAAACATCCCTTCGACAAACAAAAACTCAGCATGACGCTCGGCGCCGCCTCAGACCGACGGGGACAACTGGACCGGCTTGGACGCGAAGACCACCACGACCGCCTCCGCCGCGGGCAATCCATCAGCGGAGCCGACCGGGTGATGGCTTGGATCTCGCGCCATTATCTGGCAATGTTGAACACCTTCATCCTGTTGTATGTGGGCTTGCCCTTCCTTGCCCCCACGTTTATGAAAATCGGAGCGCCTGTTCCGGCGCAAGTGATTTACACCATTTACAAACCGCTATGCCATCAGTTTGGGTTTCGATCCTTCTTTCTATATGGAGAACAGCCTTACTATCCGCTGGCAGAGGCGGGCATGTCCGGCGTCCGAACCTTCGAGGAGGTCACCGGCATTGTCGGCCTGCGCGACGCGACCAGTTTCGCCCGCTACGATGCGCGCGCCTACATTGGGAATGAATCTGTCGGCTACAAAGTCGCATTATGCGAACGCGACGTGGCGATCTACGGCGCGATCTTGTTGTTTGGCGTGATCTATGCCGCCACAGGACGCCGCATCAAGCCCATCCATTGGATCGTGTGGATCCTCGTCGGCATGGGACCCATCGGCTTGGATGGTTTCTCGCAACTCTTCAGCCAGATCGAGTGGCAATGGCTCGCCAACCTTCTGCCGTACCGCGAAAGCACGCCTATCCTTCGCATCCTCACCGGCGCGTTATTTGGTTTGATGACCGCCTGGTTTGCCTACCCCTACATGGAAGAGTCGATGGCTGAAACGCGGCAATTCTTCATCAAAAAATTCAACTCGATCGAGCAGTCGCAGAAATGATCGACCATGCAAACCATGGAGGGAAGTGATTCGCCATGCCATTCGCCGAAATGAACGGGCTTCGCTATTATCAATTTGAATCGCTGAATACTCGTCACGCCGTATTCACGCGCCACGGCGGCGCCAGCCCGAAACCGTGGGGTTCGCTCAATGTGGGGGGGACTGTGGGCGACGACCTCGACCGGGTCCGCAAGAATCGCCAATTGTCATTCCGCGCCTTAGACCGCGCCCCCGAATCCATCTTTGATGTCTGGCAGGTGCACAGCGCCGACGTGGTGTGCGCCAAAGCCCCCCGCCCGGAAGGCGAATCGGTCCGGCAGGCAGATGTGATCCTCACCGACAAGCCGGAGGTCAGCCTGTTCATGCGCTTCGCCGATTGCGTGCCCATCCTCGCGCATGATCCGCGCAAGGGAGTCGTCGGTGTCGCTCATGCCGGCTGGATGGGAACCCTGCGCGGCGTGGCTGGCTCGCTGGTGAACGCCATGAAAACGAATTACAACTCCAACCCCGCCGATATCGTCGCCTGCATCGGGCCCTCCATCGGGCCCGACCATTACGAGATCGGCGCGGATGTGATCCTGCAAGTGATGCAAAAATTCGGCGACGATTCCGAAATGGTGCTACGCTCGGTTAACGGCAAGATCCATTTCGACCTGTGGAAGACGAACCGAATCCTGCTCGAACAGGCGGGCGTGCAACACATCGAAGTAGCCGGCATTTGCACCGCCTGTCACACCGACGATTGGTTCTCGCATCGCGCAGAAAAAGGTCGCACCGGGCGCTTCGGCGCGTTGATCGCTTTATAATAGACTTTATCGGTAATAAGCCCAAGTTCTTTGATAGGAGGCAGAGGAACGCGGATTAACGCTGATAAAGAAGAAAGAAATCCGCGTCCGAGAAATTATTTCCGATCACGTCTACTCTCGAAAAAAATTAACCGCCAAACCCGCTAAGAATATTTTTCTTTGCATTCTTCGCGCGCTTCGCGGTAGACAATATTGTGACTCTATGAACACTTTAGTTTCCACCATCCGCGAAAAATACCTTCACGCGCTCGACCAGATCGCCACAGCCGCGCGCAAAAGCAACCGCAACCCGGCTGAAGCGCGCCTGGTGGTGGTCACCAAATCACAACCGCTCGAAGTGGCGCAAGCCGCCATCGAAGCGGGCGCGCGCATTCTGGGCGAGAATTATCCCGAAGAAGGTGTCACGAAAATTCAATCCCTCGGCAATCAAACTGGTGTAGAATGGCACATGATCGGTCACGTGCAGAGCCGCAAAGCCCGCCTGGTGGCAGATCACTTCGCACTTTTACACTCACTCGATAGCCTCAAACTTGCCCAACGCCTCAGCCGTTTTGCCGGCGAAGCGGAGCGCATATTACCCGTCCTGCTCGAATTCAACGTGGGCGGCGAAGAGACCAAATCCGGTTGGAACGCCTCAGACGAATCAACATGGGACTCCCTCCTTCCCGAACTTGCCGGTTTGCTCGATTTGCCTCACTTGCGGATTTGCGGACTGATGAGCATGCCCCCGTTGGGAAAAGACGCGGAAGACTCGCGCCGCTTCTTTCGCCAAGTGCGGCGGCTCCGCGACCATTTGGCGGACCAACTCCCCGGCGCGGATTGGAGCGAACTCTCCATGGGCACCAGCATGGACTACGTTGTGGCGGTGGAGGAGGGCGCCACCCTCGTCCGCGTGGGCACGGCTATCGTTGGCGAGCGCAGGCATACATCGGAGGCTGACGCGTCATGGACACCTTGATCGATATCGTCGAATTATTATCCCAACTCCTAACCCTGCTGATCTTTGTTTCCGTCATCCTTTCTTATGTGATGGACCCTTATCACCCGGTGCGGCGCGGCATCGACAACATCATCGAGCCGATGCTCATGCCCATCCGCCGCGTGGTGCCTGCCGCCGGTATGTTCGATTTCAGCCCGATGATCCTGATGCTCTTGATCCAGTTTGCTTCGCGCTTTATCGTTGCCATTCTCACTTCGCTGAGGTAGCCATGTCTGATAAAAAAATAAAACTGCACGATGGTAAGAAAGGCTCCGCGTTGGCGGTGCGGGTCACGCCGCGCGCCAGCCGCAATGAGATCGTGGAGTTGTTGGACGACGGGACGATCAAAGTGCGCATCGCCGCGCCGCCCGCCGATAACGAAGCCAATGAGGCGTTGATCGAATTTCTCTCCGATATTCTCGGGGTGGCAAAAACGCGCCTTGATATTGTGGCGGGGTTTGCGGGGCGCGATAAACTGATCACGGTGCTCGATATGGATACCGAGACCGCCCATTCGCGCATCGTGGCGCATCTGGGATAATGCGATCAAAAGACCTCGCAGGTTTTGCCTGCGAGGTCTTTTTTATTGTCCTCTTGCTAAGCGACTCTTGCTCTGCCACAGAGTCCGCGGAGACCTTTGAGAAAGCTCGCGCGCAACCCGGGTTGTAAGGCGAGATTTATCTCGCCATTCAGGGCGGACTTGAGCAAAAGCGGCGCGAAATTGGCTTACCGACCGTTTTGTTTGCGCTCACAATGTACAGCGATACAACGCCAACTGTTCATCATCATGACTGATCGTTTTGACAAACTCCCAGCCCAAGCGTTCCAATATCCCCACCGCAGACACGGTCGTCGCATAGACGGTCTCATACTCAAGATCGGACGCTAACTTCATCCCCGCGCGAACCAATTCCGTCCCAATGCCGTGACCTCGATGGGACTCAACGACAAGCAATCCTCCCAGCTCAGGCTGATATTCTGGAGCAACGTGGTTTTGCTCGCGCAGGATGATCGTGCCAGCGAGTTGGTCATCCTCGAACGCAACCAGGCGGCAGGGAAGACGGTCACGCGATGTGTCTTCGAGAAAATCCTGCTCTATCTCGGCTTGAGTCCAATCGGCATAATGCTTGTACCATTGGGCGCGGAACAGCGTTGCCAATGCGGGGATGGTTTCGGGATGGTCTGCGAGGAAGGCGATGGCGATCATGGTTTGGGTTCCTGTCGTGGGCAAACCACCCACGAATTTTTCACGAATACCCTGACGGGCACACGTAAACGAATGTGTTTCGTGAATTTGTGGTTTTTATTCGTGGACGGATCGTCTGTGATCACTTCTTGAGTGCATTATCTCGTCCAGATGAGCGCGATCATCTCTTCCCGCGATTTTTCCTCGATCCTTGGTCATGTCTGGTATCTTGCTCCTCATAACACAGTTCTTCTAAAATGGTCGTGACCTGTTACGTTAATTCTTATTGCACGAAAAATTGACCCCGATCGTGTTACTTGTGTGCCCTGCCTGGTCGGTAATTACAACCCCTACCGTCATGTCATATTGTTTTGTGCCGCAACTCCATTGACCGGTTACGACAGCGCCTTTTCTTTGGTTGGCAGACGGGGCAAATGAAACGTCTTTGAGCTTTCCGGTGACCGCCACCGAAGCGCTGACCAGTTGTAGATCGAGGAAATTCGCGTCGCCCTCGCCGTCGTAGAAATAAACATCTATGTAAACGACCAAGCCGCCCGAGGACGCATCATATCGAACTGTCGCATGGTCGATGATGGGAGCAAGCGCGGCAAGCGGTGTGACGGTTGGAGGCGCGGCGACCTCCTGCAGACCAGCCGCGTCTCCGGTGAGGTTGGCATGTTCGCCCCACAGCCAGCATGTGCCCGCGCCGAGGGGATTATCGATCACCCAATAATTCGCGGTTGAACTTTTCCCTACCACCTCTGCCTGTTGACCGATGGTCAACGCGCCGACGATATCGTACTCCACGCCGGGACCAGAGCGGCAGTTCGTATCTGCGCTGACGGTGATCGTTACTTTGGATGGCGTTACCGTGAAAGCGGGGGCAGGCGTGAAGGTCGGTTCGGGCGTGTTCGTCGGCGCGAGGGCGGTTTGTGTCAACGCTTGAAGAAGATTTGCTTGCGCGGTGATGGTCAATGCCAGGTCGGGACCAGGGGTGGGTTCAATGTGAGGTTCGCTGGTAGGCGCGGCGCACGCCGTAAGGATTAAGGTAAAGAGCATGATGAGATACGCCAGGTTCTTTCGATTCATAGGTCTCCTTTAAATCTAATCGGTCTTGTTACAGAAAGCGCAACAAGCCTTATATCATGGAATGATAAGCGCTTCCTAATTTGCGCGATTGGTTTTGAACAAATTGAGACGATGGTACTACCGTACCGCGATGAAAAACCCTCGAATCACACCGAGCTGTGAAGACGGTTTCGCGTAAACAAGTAGATTAAAATTCCACCCACTGCCAATGATGGCAAAACGATCAACCCTGCTTCGGGGCCGAACGCGCCGCCAGTCCACAACTCGGGCCCAGTGACCTCGATGCGCGTCAGGGGATAAATATCCAAGCCTGAGACGGGGAAACCGAACACAACGCCCTCGAAGAAATTCCAGCCGATGTGTAGCCCAATGGGGAGCCATAGTTGTTTCGTGCGGATGTAGCCATAGGCAAGAAAAACTCCCGCAAAGAAGATTCCCGCCGTGCTGACCCACGTTGCGCTGGGGTTTTGAAGATGGAGCAAGCCAAACACGGCGGAGGAAATGATCACGCCCCAAAAAAGATTGAATCCGCTGGCGATGGTTTGCAGATGGTAGCCGCGTGAGAGCAGTTCCTCGTTCCAGCCGACAAAGATGAACACCATGAGGAACGTCAATGTGTTGGCGATGACTGCGTTGATCGGGTCGAATTGCCACGCAAAGCCCTCGAAGGTCAGCCAGCCGAATGCGAACAGCGTTCCGAAGATGAAGATGAATTGGACGAATGTGATGCCGACGCCCGCGAGAATATCTGTCAGCGTTTGATGGTTGATTTTCAGCCCGAGGCTTTCAAAAGATCGTTTATCGAGCCAGCGACGGGCAACATAAATGGACGCCGTCACTGCGGCGAGGTTGAGTATTTGCCCCCAGATCGAATCAGAGGATTGAAAGTCTATATTCAAAATCCCGGCAACGATAAGGGTAATCACACTAAAAATCATGAGCAACAGAGTTTGAAGGATTAGTCTCCACCCTGCGCGCAAGCGCGGCTCATCGGATGCAATGAAGATCCAAGAAAATATATTTCGTTTCGGTTGGGCTTCTTGCGTCATGCGCTTGCGCCTTTCAGGTAGATACCGGTCGGGTCGAGTTCGTCGCGCAGGATGCGGAGTTCGTTCGCGGTGACTGGATCAGTCGTCCCGACGAGCGAAGCGGACTTCAAATCCCAGCCGGTGTTCGCTCTCGCTTCTTCCAACGTTTTGCCTGGGTGCAATTGCGTGAGGATCATCTCGCCTGATTCGTCCGGTTCCAGGATGCCGATGTCGGTGACGACGGCGAGCATCCCGCCGCCGCGCAGACCGGCTTTCTCGCGGTCGCTGCGCCCGCCGATGAATCCAGCCGAGGTCATGAATTCCACTTTTTCGGGGAAGCGGCGTTTTTGATGCGGGGTCATGATGTAACAGCGGTTCGCCCACGCCGCGATCTCTTGCGAGCCGCCCGAGCCGGGCAAACGCACTTTTGGATTTTCGTATCCGCCGATGACGGTGGCGTTGATGTTGCCGAATTTATCAATTTGCGCGCCGCCCATGAAGCCGACGTCCACGTTGCCGCGTTGGAGGTAGTTGGTGAAAATGTCGTACATGCTCACCACAGATAACGCGCCGCTCACGAGGGTTGGGTCGCCGATGGACAGCGGCAGTCGCGCAGGCTCCGCGCCGATCACGCCCGCTTCATAGATCATCACGAGGTTCGGCGCATGAGTGCGCTTGGCAAGGTTGCACGCGAGATTCGGTTGACCAACACCGACAAATACAACATCGCCATCGCGCAACAACCGCGCGGCGTTGATGATCATTAATTCGGATGATGAATATTTTATTTCGCTCATGGTTATCTCTGGCATGTCACCCTGAGCGGCAGCGAAGGGTCTCTACTATCGTGGTAGAGATGCTTCGCTACGCTCAGCATGACATGGTGAAAATGAATGCCTGTCTACGTGTTTACCTGTTTCCGTGTCTACCTGTTTACTCAATACTTCCCATAATTGATTGGCTCGCTCATCAAGTCTGGAACTTCCAATCGCTTGTGAGTCTCCGCGCCGAGTTTTTGCCAATATTCGTTTCGATCATTTACGCCGTACACCCAATCATCCAAATATTGTTTGGTGTATTCAGCCGATTCGCTGACCTTATCCCACGCGAGATAAAACTCGTTGTCGCGGTCATAATATCCCTGCGCGTAACTGGGATGGCACGCAAACGGCACGTGGCACACCGCGCTGACGACGATCTCGGAGATCATCGTGCGGTTCGGGTCGGAGCGGATGACGGATTCGTCCACGATCTCCTCGGCGGTGACGATGACTTTCTTCGCGGCGAACGCGGCTTCCTTCTGCTCACCGATGATTCCCCACAAGTGCGCGTTGCCGTTCGCGTCTGCGCGCTGGACGTGGACGATGGCTACATCGGGTTTCAAAGCAGGCACAACGATCACATCCTTTCCGCCGAATGGATCGGCGATGCGTTTGATATTTGGGTTCGCTTTTTCAAGGTCAGCCGCGCCGGTTTGATTCATCGGCAGGAAGGGCAAGCCAGCCGCCCCGGCTTGCAAGCGTGTGATCATCCCGAAGTGCGAGTATTCCTCCCATTCGAGTTTTCCCTGCTCGATCGCCGAACGCACAATGCGAAGCGACCCAACGCCGGGATTTCCCATGTACGAGAAAATGACTTTCTTTGCGCATCCCGCCGCGACCATTTGGTCGTAGATCAAGTCTGGCGTGGCGCGGGCGAGAGTGAGATTCTTTTTTCCCTGCCGAATGATCTCGTGCCCTGCGGCGAACGGGATAAGATGTGTAAACCCGGCGGCATACACGGTGTCGCCGTCGTTTACGAATTTTGCGATGGCATCGGATAGCGGAAGTACTTTTGTCATTCCTCTTTACCTTTCAAGAAGCGCTTCATCCAGCCGAATCGTCCGCTGGAAGGGGATGGGCGCTTGAGTTGTGAACGAAACAAAAACCCGATCCCAGCCACGAGCACGCCCAGGCAAAACAGATCGAAGCGAGGTTGACCGACGCTGTCGGACAGGATGAAATAGACCAGCATCCCCACCGCGATCATGAGGAAAAACGTGCCGATCCGGTGGATGAGTTCCTTGCGGTTGTAATTCTCAGGCTCGCCCATCGCTAGAACGGCTTTCTTGCAGAAAATAAAATCCTGCGAAACGGGTAAAACACGGGACTACCCGGCATTGCCGCGCGCATCTTCTCGCGGATCGAGTTTATAAATTCATTTTTGTGTTCACCCAGCCGTTCAAAATAGGGGACGAGCGCGGTGCCGGAGATCCATTCGACGACGGCGTCCGCGTCTTCCAACACATGGGCGTATATCTTTTCGAACACGACGATTTTTTCCGCGCCGCAATCGAACAGGATTTGAGCGTACTCGTCAATGGTCAGCACGGGGGCGATGCGTTGAAATCCCTGCAAGATGGATTTGAACTTTTCTTCATCGGCCGTTTCACGATAGATTTGATGCGAGATGTGATTGTGATTCGACGGCGCTTGAATGGCGATCTGTCCGCCGGGGTTGAGCCGCGCGAACAACTGCGGAATCAACGCGGCATGATTCGCGCTCCACTGTAACGCGGCGTTGCTGAAGATCAAATCCCAGTCGCCAGAAAGGGCGGATAAATCTCCCGCTTGGAAAACCAGCCCGCCCCGCGCGAAAGAAGCGGCTTTGTCGAGCATTTGCGGCGATGAGTCCAACCCGGTCACATCGGAGTTGGGAAGCCGGTCTGCCAGTTGACTCGTCAACTCGCCGGTGCCGCATCCCAGATCAATTGCTTTGAGATTCGGGCGCGCATCCACGAGCGCGAGCAGGTCGTAAAACGGCGCGGCGCGTTCAGTTTGAAACTTGTGATACTGATCGGGATTCCAAGGCATAAGCAATTCCTCTCTCCCTGAAAGGGTTTGAGGGCGGACGGGTTTCAAAATTTACCGCCAAGAGCGCCAAGAACGCAAAGAAAGAATTAAAACTTGGCGCCCTTGGCGGGCTTAGCGGTTCAAGAAAGTAAGGCGTGGATCGTTCTTACTTGCGCGATTTCTTTTTGACAACTTTCTTTTTCGCAACTTTTCTCTTCGCAGTTGCTTTTGCCTTCTTAACCGCCGCGTGTTTTACCAGCGTTTGAATCTGTTCGTGCATATACAACTGGGCGTAATAGTATCCGCCGCCGTTTTTGCCGCTTGAGCCGGAGCCTTTCCAGCCGCCGAAAGGTTGGAAGCCGGGCCACGCGCCGGTTGTCGCGCCTTGCGGACGGTTCGCGTACGTCACACCGGCTTGGATGTTATCGAAGAACCACGAAGTTTCTTTGGGCGAACCATAGAACCCGGCGGTGAGACCGTAATTGACATCGTTCGCAATGCCCATCGCTTCATCGAGATTCTTCACCTTGCCGATCGTAGCAATCGGCAGGAACATCTCATGCTTCCACAAGCGATGTTCGAACGGCAGGTTGGTGACGAGGGTCGGTTCGCAGTAATAGCCATAATCGTACATGCCGCCAGACTTGACGTTTCCGCCGGTCAGGAATCGCCCACCCGCCTGGTTGATTTCCTCGGTGAAATTTTTGAACTCGTTGTATGAATTCTGGTTGACCACAGGTCCGATATAGGTGGCGCGTTCGGTTGGGTCGCCAATCACCAGCGAGTCCACTTTTGATTTCAGTTTGGCGAGCAATTCATCGTAGACCGGCTCCTCGACAAAGATGCGCGAAGCGGCGGAACATTTTTGCCCTTGCAAACCGAACGCCGAGCGATATATGCCGGTCGCCGCATCTTCGAGATTCGCATTGCGCGAAACAATGGCGGGATTCTTTCCGCCGAGTTCCAGCACGATCGGGCGGACGTAATTGCGATTCGCAAAATCGCGATACATTTTCATGCCCACGTCGAACGAGCCGGTGAAGGTCGCGCCGTCAACGTCGGGGCTGTCTACCAACGCCTGCCCAACCGTCGAGCCGGGGCCGGTCACAAAGTTGACCACGCCGTTCGGGATGCCCGCGTCGCGCAAACATTCCACATACAAGCGCACGATCCATGCGGTGTCTGATGCGGGCTTGATGACAACTGTGTTTCCTGCCACAAGCGCCGCGCCGGTCGGTCCGCCGGTCAACGCGAACGGGAAGTTGAACGGCGAGATCACCAGCCACACGCCATACGGGCGAAGCACAGAGACGTTCGTCGAATCGAATCCTGTGAGCGGGTCTTTGCCCATCGGTTTGATGAAGCCTTTATTTTCCTCCATCATCTGCGCGGGCCAATACATCAGGTCGGCGGTCTCTTGCACATCGCCAAGAGACTCCATGCGGTTCTTGCCCACCTCAAGAGCCATCGCCGCGCCGAGTTCGAAGATGCGCTTCTCGATCAACGACGCCGCTTTACGCACCAACGCCACGCGCTTCTGCCACGGTGTGTGACTCCATGCGGGGAATGCCTTCCGCGCCGCTTCAATTGCCATGCGGGCGTGAAGCGCGTTACCCTTTTGCAGACGCGCCAGCGTCCAACTGGTGTTGACGGGCGAGTGGTCGTCGAACCTTTCATCCGCGAACACATCTTTGCCGTCAATGAACATCCCATATTCTTTGCCGAGATTTTGTTTTAGTTTTGCGACCGCTTTGTCGAATCCCTCATGCAGCGCCTCAGGCGGATTGAACATCGTGCCGTAGGTAAGTTTGAAACCAGCCATACTTCCTCCATAAATTGTTTGATCGTTATTTGGTTTGGAACTGAGCGTAGTATAGCGTAGGACGTGACACTCGTCAAAGATGGCGTTTGTAATCTTTGTGTAAGGACTTTCTGGTACAAATTGTCAGATGAACAACCCAGAAAAGGAGTTGCCGATGACAACCCGCCTCTTTCTTCCATTACTTCTGGTTGCGGTTATTCTTGCGGCTTGTTCCCCAGCCCAAGCGACCCAACCCTCCGCCGCGCCGCCCAGCGTGGAACTTCCCTCCGCCACCCCGGCGATCATTGCCGAGGGTAGCGCAACCCAGCCTCCCGTCGCCAACGAAGCGCCGACCCAGGCTGTTTTGCCCATTGCCACTTCGCGCGGGCCCGAACTCCACGCCACCGATCCAGCCACAGTGTCGCTGGCTTCGGGCGAATATCAATTTGTCGAGTTTTTTCGCTTTACCTGAAGTACCTGCCGCGCCATGGCGCCCATGGTTCATGGGCTTGAAGCGGAATATTTCGGCAGGATCAAGTTCACCTATCTCGACGCCGACGACCCCAACACACATGGTTTTCAACAAGCGTTGGGCTTTTACTACCAACCCGAAGTCTATTTTCTCGACCCCGCTGGGATCGTTTTGAAAAAATGGGTTGGCTTTACCTCAGAAGAAGATTTTGAGGCGCTATTCGCTCAATATGTACAATGAAAAAGAGAGACCGTCATCTTCAAGGTGACGGTCTCTTTTTTAGTTACCCTGCTTTCTCCATGTGAACCAGATACGCTTCCACCATGAGCAGGTTTTTCTCGCCCGCGCGTTGGATCACACTCAATAACTGATCCATTTTGTTGATCTCTTCCAATTGCTCGTCAATGAACCATTGCAGGAAGTTCTGCGCCAGATAATCGTTTTGCGAAACCGCCATGTCCATGAGGGCTTTGATCTGCTCGGTCACTTCTGTTTCCCACGCCAGCGCGGCTTTCACTGCTTCCTCAGCAGAGGCGAACTTCGGTTTCGGCGATGCAATGGCAGGGATTTGCAATTCCGCCTGCGTGTCGAGGATGTAATGCACGAATTTCATCGCGTGCGTTTTTTCCTCTTCCGCCTGTTCGAAAAACAATTTTGACAACAGCGTCAGTTTCTGCGCGTGGAAGTGACTCGCAATACTCAAATATTGCATACTCGCGCCGAACTCGTTGCCGATCTGGGCGTTGATGGCTTTCGCCAATTCAGGACTGATTAACATGGTTTCTCCTTTTCCAGGGATGTATAACGCCGCCAATCTCGACGATTTGAAATCGGCTGCTCCAGATTTTCTCATTGATTCCATGAGCCCAAATCTGTAATCAAAGTATACAACATTGCTTATAATCAGTACACTGAGTCTTTTTCAAGTTAACTTGCGCCCATTTTTGTACCGGATATCCCGACAGGCTCAGCGCAAGTTTCGCGGAGTAGACGGATTTTCTTCCGTTGATTCCGGGGAAAATCCATGACATCCGTGCGATCTGTGTCCAAAGAGATTGCTCACTGCGACTGTATGAAAGCCATGGTCGCATACTCGAGGCGTTTCGGCATCTACAATGTTTTATAATCGTAGGACTTACAACCAGCACTGCGGCGGCGGCAGTACAACTGCCCGCCAACTGCGTAAGTCCTGACAATCTCCTGGGAGAGACCGTTGACAGTTATCAGCCTGATGACCGACTATGGAATCAAAGACGGCACGGTGGGAGTGATGAAAGGCGTGATCTGGGGCATGTGCCCGACAGCGCAAATCTCTGACCTGAGTCATATGGTTCAAGCTCTAAATATCCACGAAGCCGCGTATATTTTGGAGCGTTCCGTTCCATCCTTTCCCAAGGGTTCGATCCACTTGGTTGCGGTCGACCCAGGCGTTGGCACAAAACGCCGACCAATGGCGGCGCAGATCGGCGACTGGTTCTACGTGGGACCCGACAACGGCGTCATCTCCGGTTTGCTGGATCGCGCAGAAGATTCCGGCTGGAAAACCAAATTTGTGGAACTGAATCGGATTCGATATTGGCTGCCGGTCATCAGTTTTGTGTTCCATGGGCGCGATATCTTCTCCCCAATCGCCGCCCACCTGGCAAACGGAGTGCCGATTGGCGACTTGGGAACGCCGTTGAATGACCCGGTACGGATTGACCTGCCCAAACCCTTCCGCACAGAACATGGCTGGCAAGGCGAGGCGATTTACATCGACAATTTCGGAAATATCTCGACCAACATTCACGCCGAGCATCTGGATACCGCGCTGGAACGGAAAGAATCCATTACAGTCAAAGTATTGGATATTGAGATCAAAGGCATGGTGAATACGTTTGGCGATAGACCGGCAGGCGAAGCGATCGCTTTGATGGGCATCTCAGGCGCCTTGCTCATTTCTGTGGTACATGGCAGCGCGGAACGCGCCCTCGGCATAAAACTTGGCGAAAAAATTATGGTAACGTATTAGGTGATGCGATGAGTCAATCTCCACTGGTGATCGAGAATTTATCCTTTCAATATCGGACCCGCCCGGAAAAGGCGATCGACCATATTTCATTCGATCTGAAACCCGGCGAAATGCTGTTAATTGCCGGGTCGAGCGGGTGCGGCAAGACCACCCTGGCGCGTTGCATCAATGGCTTGATACCGCGCTCCTATAAAGGAGAGCGCGCGGGCAAAGTCCTTTTGCATGGCAGGGATGTTTCCGAGATGCAGATCGCCGATGTGGCGCAGACGGTGGGCACATTGTTGCAAGACCCCGAACGACAGATCGTGGCGAGCAATGTGTTCAATGAGATCGCATTTGGTCCCGAAAATCTCGGCTTGCCGCGCGAGGAAATCCTCGCTCGCGTAGATGCGGCGACGAAGCGGTTGAAAATCGAATACCTGCTCGAGCGCGAAACCTTCCATCTCTCAGGCGGAGAAAAACAAAAGGTCGCGCTGGCAGGATTGCTGGCGATGAACCCCTCCATTCTGATGCTGGATGAACCGCTCGCATCTCTCGACCCTGCGTCTGCTCACGAAGCCCTCGAAGTTTTCCGAAGCCTGGCAGACGAGGGAAAGACGGTCGTGTTGATCGAGCACCGCGTAGAAGACGCCATTGTTGCCAAGCCTGATCGGTTGATGTACCTGGAAGCGGGACAGGTGAAGTATCTCGGACCAATTACCAGTTTGCCGACCGTGATCGATCATCGCGAGGTGAAACTCCCGGCCGAATGGGTAGTGAAGCGGGTGCGGCAGGCGGAGAAAATGCCGCCGAAGGTTGAACCAGCCGCGCGGGAGGAGCGAGGCGAGCCGCTCGTCGTGTTCGAGAACGTGGATTTTCGCTACAGCGACGAATCGCCTCTGATCTTGCACAATGTCAATCTCCAGATCCGTCGCGGCGACTTGATCGCGGTGTTGGGTCCGAATGGCGCGGGGAAGTCTACGCTGGTCAAACATGCCATCGGGTTGCTTAAGCCGACCAGCGGACGCGTGCTCGTGGAAGGCAAAGATACAAACAGTATGAGCGTTGCGCAGATCGCCCATTCGCTTGGGTTTGTGTTTCAAAGCCCCACGCACATGCTGTTCGCGCCGACCGTGCGCGAGGAGTTGGAGTTTGGACCGAAGAATCTGGAGATAGACAGTCTTTCGATTCCGCGGCTGGTTGCTGAAAGTATTCTTACGATGAATTTGAAAGGGTTCGAGGAGTACCCGCCGCTAGGGCTTTCGTTTGGTCAGCAAAAGCGCACGACGATCGCGGCAGTGCTGGCAATGCAATCGAAGATTATGATCATGGACGAGCCGACCGCCGGGCAGGATTATTCGAATTACACGCATTTCATGGAAGCGCTGTGCAAGCCGTCGGAAGGGAGGAGATCGCTGGTTGCCGAAAATTTCGCGGCGACGCTGTTCATCACGCATGATCTCGATCTCGCGGTGACGTATGCCAACCGCGTGTTGTTGTTCGGCGATAAGCATATAGCCGCCGACGGGCAACCAGAAGAGGTGTTGAAGGATTTCGACTTGTTGACGCGCTACCGTGTGCGACCCACGTCGCTTCTTCGCATGAACCTGAGCCTGCTTTCCAAAACCAAGCAGTTTCTCACCGCCGAGGCGCTCGCCGCTTACGCTTGAGGCGTTCCCTGCAACGTTTGCCCATGTGCTGGGTTAATATGAGCGGGTCAGTCCGTTATCCAAATTAATCAAAAGGAGAGAAAGAAATGAACAACAATTCAACTTGGGAATTCGGAACCAGGCAAGTGGTGTACGGCGCCATCGGCGCGGCGCTCTATGGCGCGCTTTCGTGGTTTACGAATTTCCTCGCCATTCCCGCCGCTGGAAATATCTCGTTTCGGCCGGCTGTCGCGGTGTTGATCTTTTTCGGCGTGGCGTACGGTCCGATCGTTGGTTTGCTGGCGGGCTTTATCGGGAATACGATCGGCGACCAGGCTTCGGGCTATGGCTTCTACTGGAATTGGAGCCTCGGCAATGGCTTAATGGGCATGGTGCCGGGCTTGATCATGGCGTCTATTACCGATTTCAAAGCGCAGAGCCAGATCATCAAGGCTGTCGGTTGGGGCGTGCTGGGTATTATCGTCGGAATGTTATTTGCGTCGCTGACCGAAATGATTACCAGCGGAATCGACCTCACCACTGCCATAACGGGCTACTTTGTGCCGACCTTGATCAGCAACACCGTCAACGTTGCCATCTTGTTGCCGATCCTGATGATCGCGTTCGCCGGGATGGCGGCTCGCAGAGGCAGATAACAGAATGCTCGTAACGTGGAAGTACCGCCCGCGCGACACATTCATCCAGCGTTTGGATCCTCGCACCAGGTTTATCGTCCTTCTGTGCACGATCTTCGCATTGACAATACCGGAAATTTGGGATTACCGCTTTATGGTCCCGCTCTTTCTGTTCTCGCTGACCCAGTTCTTATTGGCTCGGATCGAGTGGAAGGATATACGGCGGACCCTTTTCTTTGTGTTCATTCTGGTATTCTTTATTATTGGGTTGAATGGTTTGCTCTCAGGGCGCGGCGGTCCTTCCGCGGCGCTGGACCCCAATTCGCCAATCATTTATCAGGCGTTAATTCCGGGCACAGACTGGGGTATTACGATCACTATTTCGAAGTTATGGTTTGCCCTGACACAGGTGCTTCGCATTCTTGCCATGGCTTTGCCCGCCATGGCAATCCCATATACCCTTGACCCGAATATCTATGGGACTGCGTTCAAGCGCATGGGCGTTTCGGATAAAGTGTCTTTCACCATGGATTTAGCCCTCCGCTTCCTTCCGACATTTTCGCACGATCTCACCATCACAGTGGATGCCCAGCGCGCGCGAGGCTATGAGGTGGAGAAGCTCAAAGGCGGCGTGGTCGAGAAAATTCGCAAACTTGCGCCGTTGATCATTCCCGTCACCATGCAGTCGACGGTGACCGGCGAGGAGGTGATCGACGCCATGGACCTGCGCGCCTTCAACACGGCTCCGCGCACATGGCTCAAGGAATTGCGCTACGCCCCCCGCGATTACTTCATGATCGGGCTGGGGGTTGCGATCTTTCTGGCATGTTGTATCTTGAAGTGGGGTTTTGGAATCGGCGGGTTCTTCGTTCCGGACTTTTTCACGAAGTTTATTTTGGGGTAAATCTAGAAAACGAAAAACGACCTTGCAAGGTCGTTTTTTTCACTCCCTTAAGCCGCGTTACGCAAGATTTTTTTGGCGGAGAGAGTTTCTTGCGCGATTATGGTTGGCGCCCACGAAACTGCGCGAATCAACATTCACTGAAAATAATTGTTGATCCTCACAGAGGAATCAACCTCGATAAATCTCCCCCGCCTCCACGCGGAAGGGGAGCGTGTTTTGCGCGGAGGCGAACACGCAGGTTGCATACGGCGTGAATGCGCACGGCGGACTGTAGGCGTAATTGAAATCCAAAATTAATTTCCCGTTTTTCGGCGCGTCAGTGTAAAGGTACCGGCTGGGCGGATAGGATTCTTTACTGCTGGTGCCGTCTCGAAATTTGACGAATAGTTTCTTCGCGCTTGTTTCGGAGACATCGAGTTTGTAGGTTTTTTCCTCGAAGCGGAACGACACGAACCCGTGTATCTGGTCGTTAACCACGTCGCCCAATGAGTTATCTTGCGGGGAGGCTTTCGGCTGGGGGTAGCGGGTATAGGCGGCGTTGAAGCGGAATTTTTTTTCAATGGGAAACCATTTCAAGGGCGGAAGTTTGAAACGCTCCTCGCGGTCGTTATCCCAAATCCGCATGGAGTATTTTTCCCCATGTTGGTGCACGACCATGCGAAGGTTATTCCATGTGATGAAACTAGGCTTGGGATCTTGGGCTGGCTTGAGGATTGCCTTCTGCGCCGCGCGTCCGTTGACCCTCACATGGATTCCGTTGGCGGGTTGAAAACGGATGGTTTTGCTTGAAACTTCCACCACGCCGAGATAGGTTGGCGCATGTTCCGGGAGAACAACTTCACTCATCGTAGTCGAACCGACCAGGTTCCTGCCTTGTTTGAGTTCGTATAAACCCGCCAGCGCCACCCAGCCGTTTTCGCCGGTCAGCGCGTTGTATTTTTCTGCGCGCCATTGCAGGACTTCTTTTTCATAGGTTGTATCTGCCATGCGGGAAATTATACTGTGAGACATCCCTGAGTAAATTTGCAATTTTGTTATAAAAATCGCCTTTCTCCGAGCATCCTCTGCTTTATTTGGTTTTGTACACTTCTCGCCGATGTTTGACCATATGAACTGTGATGGTTTGCTCCTTGCCGTCGAATGTGTAAAGCGCGCGATAATCCCCCGCGCGTAACTTGAATATCCCCTTGAGAGTACCGGTCAATGGATGATGCGTTGTTTGGTCGAGCCAGCCAGCGGAGCCTTTCCAACACTTGTTGTGCGCCTGATTTGTCGAGTTTTGCAAGTTGGTCGGTGGATTCCTGTGAAAATTTTACGGAGTACATCACCAATTTAGCCCCAACTTATCAGCAACTTCCTTGGCGTCATAAGTAGATGCGCCCTCGCGAACGGCTTTGAGTGATTGACGCAAGGATGCTTCAATCCCATCCTGCGACTCCAGCCCTTCGTCAGGGTCAGACAAAATATCAGCCAGAGTTTGCCGGACGGTCTCTCGAATGATGGAGCGTAATTCGTCAATTGTCAAATCGGAAACTTTATCTCCAAGCATGTTTCACCTCGCTTCCAGTTTACATCACACCGAACAAAAACAGGCTGGGATTTTTCATCTCAGCCTGTTCAGTCTCTAATCTCTGGTCTCTAATCTCTAATCTCTGCTCTTCTATTCCTCCAACGTAGAAATATCTCCCTCCGGCAGTCCCTGCGCCCTCGCCTTCAACACGCGGCGCATGATCTTGCCTGAGCGCGTCTTGGGGAGTTTATCCACAAAGCGGACTTCCTCCGGGCGGGCGATAGGTCCCATGTGGGTGGCGACGTGTTGCCGTAATTCCTCCGCCAGTTCCGGCGAAGCGACTTGACCCGCGCGGAGCATCACGAAGGTGTAAATACCCTGACCTTTGATGTCGTGCGGTAGACCAATTGCCGCCGCCTCCGCGACTGCGGGATGACTCACCAGCGCCGATTCAACTTCGGCGGTGCCGAGCCGGTGGCCTGAAACTTTGAGCACATCGTCCACGCGGCCGATGATCCAGTAGTAGCCGTCGCGGTCACGCTTGGCAGAGTCGCCGGTGGTGTATCTGCCCGGGTTCTTGGACCAGTATTGAGTTACGTAACGATCCGGGTCGCCGTAGATCGTCCTCAGCATGGCGGGCCACGGATTCTTCAACACGAGGTAGCCTTCAGTATCGTCAGGAACAACGGCGCCTTGCTCATCCACGATCTCGGCTTCCTGCCCAAAGAAGGGACGCGTCCCGGAGCCGGGTTTGAGCGGCACGACCGGCGTCGGTGTGATCATGAACGCGCCGGTCTCAGTCTGCCACCATGTGTCAATGATGGGGAGTTTATTTTTGCCGATAACGCGGTGATACCACTTCCACGCTTCGGGGTTGATCGGTTCGCCGACAGTGCCGAGCAGACGTAAGGACGAAAGATCGTGCTTGTCGGGCCACGATTCGCCGAAGCGCATCAGTCCGCGGATGGCGGTGGGGGCGGTGTAGAAGAGCGTGATCCCATAACGTTCGATGCACTGCCACCAGCGATTCGGTTCCGGGTACGCGGGTCCGCCTTCAAAGAGGAAGGAGGTCGCGCCGTTGAGCATGGGCCCGTAGACGAGATACGAATGTCCCGTCACCCAGCCGGGATCGGCAGTGCACCACCAGCGGTCATCGTCGCGCACATCGAAAACATATTTCAGCGTTGAATAGATGCCGACCATGTATCCGCCGTGCGTGTGGACGATGGCTTTGGGCTTGCCGGTGGAGCCGCTCGTGTACAAGATGTAAAGTGTGTCTTCCGCATCCATCACTTCGGTTTCGCATTTGCCTTCGGCAACCGGCTGTTCGAGCAGTTCGTGATACCAATGGTCGCGCCCGGTCTCCATGTTCACATCATTGTTGACGCGTTTCACCACGATCACATTTTCAACGGATGGACAACGCTTGAGCGAATCGTCCACGATCTGTTTGAGTTGCACGATCTTCCCATTTTGGAACGAACCGTCGCAGGTGATGACCAGTTTCGACTGGCTGTCCTCGATGCGGCCCGCGAGCGAATCGACGGAGAATCCGCCGAACACCACCGAATGGATCGCGCCGATCTTCGCGCACGCCAGCATGGCAAAAACAATTTCGGGAACCCGTCCCATATAAATGGTGACGAGGTCGCCTTTTTTGATGCCCATCGCTTTGATGAGGTTCGCCATGCGCGTCACCTCGCGGTTCATGGCGTAATACGAATACGTGCGGTGGTCTTTGCCGTCTTCGCTTTCCCAGATGAGGGCGAGTTTATTTTTGCGATAGGTCTTGAGATGGCGATCGATACAATTATGGACAATATTAACTTTCGCCCCTGTGAACCATTTGAAGAATGGCTTTTTGGAATCGTCCAGCACTTTCTTCCACTTGCCGTACCATTCGAGTTCTTTCGCTTCGGCTTCCCAAAACGCGCGGAAGTCCTTTTTCGCGGAGCGGTTGAGTTTATCCCAATCTTTCAGCCGCGCTTCGGCGATCACTTGCTTGGAAGGATAGAAAACCTCGCCTGTCAATTTCTTCTTCGCGGAAGCAGGTTTGCGACTCTTCGCTTTTGACTTGACAGGTTTGCTTTTTTTTACAGCCATTTCAAACTCCTCTGATTAAGATTTTCATACGCCATTACTCGGGCGTAAAAATGAACTCCCATGCCAGCATGTTCCCAGCGAGGATCAATATCGTCAACAACAATCCTTCCAGTTGAAGCGGTTGAAGCCCGAGAAAGCCTGCGAAACCGGGGAAAATGGCAAAGAACAAAACGAGCGCATAAATGACCGGTACGATCCAGCCGTTCTTTCCATACGCGCCGGTAGGATTCGATCTCTTTGCCGCGCTCATGAGTCGGGCTGAAAAGTAGACTCCCGCTCCAGCCGCCAGCACGAACACGAGTTGCCAAACGAAGGGGTTGTCGCCTCCGACTTGCGCGCCCATGCTCATGAGGGCGGGAATCAGGAAAGAGGCATACACGCCGCCAGCCATGCGCTTCATCGTTTCGTCTTTGAACCATTGAGGTCTATCCTTCACAACGGTCCACCATAGACCCACGAGGGCAAAGCATGTCGCTGAGGTCACTGCGTAAAACGTGTCGGTATCCATGCTTCTCTCTTTGAATAGGATGATTTTATCACCGGCAGGCGCGCGATCCGTCTACTCGTTCGCGCGGATCAACAATACCGGCAGGGGCGAATGACGCACAACGTGATAGGTGATACTGCCCAATAATAACATTTTCGCCTCCGACCGTCCCCGCGTGGTCATGGCGATCACATCCGTTTCCATTAATTCGGCAACTTCAAGAATGGTCTCGGCAACGCCGCCTTGACTCAACAAATAGTTTGCCCGCAGATTTTCGGCTTCCAGTGTTGCGCACATATTCTTCAAATACCTTGCGAGTTTCTTTCTCTGTTGTTGATCCTGCGCGTGTTCCTTTCCGAGGGGCCGCGACGGGGGCGCGAATTCAGGTACTGCGGTTGGAATAACATAGAGCAGAATTAACTCGCTCCCAAACCCTCCAGCGATCATTTTCACATGCGGCAAGATCGCTTCGGCAAAAGGCGATCCATCGAGCGGAACAAGAATCCTACTGTACATTCGATACAGCAATTCCTTTCATGAGACTCTGTACCTGCGATTATAAACCTCGCTGTTATTCAACCCAATCCAAAACTTTTTGCCACGCGCCGGCGAGCGGAAGGAACCACGGGAAGCCGTCGTACAATCCCAGCGGCGCACCGGGGAAATCGAATTGCGCGAACGGATGCTCTTTGATGTTCCCGTTTATCATCGCCTCCGCAACAGTTTTTCCGAGATGCGAAGCCATCGCCACGCCATGTCCCGCATACCCCAGCGAATAAAATACGCCGTCCATTTCGCCGACGTGCGTCATCATGTCGAACGCGAAATCGAGCGTGCCGCCCCAAACAAATTCCACGCTCGCGTTTTTCAATTGCGGATACACGCGAATCATTTCGCGCCGCAGAATCTCCGCGCTGCGCGCGATTGAGTTTTTATTTTCAGGGAAGAACGCCGCGCGCCCGCCGAAGATCATGCGGTTATCCCACAGCCGAAAATAATTCAGATAGTGCAGTGAATCAAAGATCATGCGGTTCTTTGGGCTGAGTTCACTCGTAAGCGCGTCGGATAATTTTTCAGTCGCGATGATGAACGACCCGATTGGGATAATTTTCCGTTGCAGTTTTTTTGTGACGCTTCCCGTGTAGCCCGACGTGCCGACTAAAACTTTTTCCGCTTCGAGGTTGCCTCTTTGTGTCTGGATGAAGAACCGCGTCCCTCGACGGGTGAGACTGGTGACGCCCGCGCGGGCATGGAGCGACGCCCCGGCCTTCTCCGCCGCGCGCGCCAAGCCCGCCACGTATTGCGCCGGGTTCAGCCCGCCGCTGACCTCGTCCACGATGCCGCCGTGATACATCGCCGAGCCGATCTCATCCCTCAACTCATTCGGCTGGACGATTCGCACATTGTGGTTGAACTCCTTCGCCATGAAGTCCACCTCATCGTAAAACGAATCGAAGTGATGAGGCTTGCTCGCCGCGTACAAATGACCGTAACGTTTGAAACCGCAGTCAATGTTTTCTTCTTGCACAACTTGCTCAACCGTATCTACCGAGTCGAGCGAGGCTTGAAATAATTGCTTCGCCAGATCGCGCCCATATTTTTTGATCACGCTTTGCATCGAAGGCTTGAGTCCGGTCAATGTCATCCCGCCGTTGCGCGAACTCGCCCCCCAGCCGATGGTCTCCGCCTCGAGTACCGCAACATTGATGCCGCGTTTTGCCAAAGTTCGCGCGGCGGATAACCCCGTGAACCCTCCGCCAATGACCGCCACATCCACTTTGGAGAGAAGCGGTGTCGCGGCATGTTCTTCGCCGGGCATTTTTGTGGTGGTGTGCCAGTAGATTTGTTGATTCACGCAGACTCCCGGAACGCGGACTTCAGTCCGCTAATTTTCAAGATGCGGACTCAAGTCCGCATTCCTAGTTTAGAATTTTCTTCCAATCCAACTGGTGCAATGTTTTGTGCAAGCGATGGTCGTCGTCCACGATGATGTAGTTGAGATTTGTGAACAACGTCTGCGCAACCTCGCGCGCCGCTTCCAGCGGAACCACGTCATCCCGCGTCCCGTGGATCACGGTGACGGGAACTGAAGCAGGCTGAACGTCGAGGAAAGAACCGAAGGGTTCGCGCAGGAGGGCAGGGGCGAGCAGGATCAACTTCCGCACGCGCGTCGGATTCTTGCATGTGTACACAGTCCCCATGAGGCCGCCGTACGAGGAGCCAATGATCGTCCAATCCGATTTGTTCACAAGGATCGGTTGAAGTTGAATCATGCGCTCCTCGAATGAGCCTTTGAAATCGGGCGTGATCATGCCGGGGAACCACTCGCGGAACTGACGCGCTTTGCCGCTGTTGCTGTCGCTTTCGGAGCCGTGCAGGTAGATGAGGCTTGTGTTATCCATGGTCGGTGGGCGTCCAGCGCTATTGTTTTTCCATCCGCATGAGGATGGCTTGCGTAATCGCGCCGAGAACGAATAACCCTCCCGCAACGAGAGTTTCGGCGGTTTGGCTGAGGCGAAAGAGCGTGGTGGCGTAGATGGCGCCGATCAGGCTCGAGATGACGATCAATGCCCAATCGGTAAACACGCCAATGATAATCGCGCCGATAACCGACCCCACAAAAAAAGGCAGGATGGGAAACGTTAATATGCCCGGTTCGAACCATTCCATGAGCGCGTACCCGCCCGCAAAAAAACCTGAAATATAAAACCCAACAGGTTTGTTGACGATCACCATCCAGGCGGCGAGGATCGCAACCCCAGCCATGAAGGCATACCCCGACCAGGCGGGGAGAGTAGCCGGTAGCTTTGGCGTAAAGCGGAGCGCGACCAGCGCCGCCATGCCTGCGGCGAAAAGAAAGTTAAGTTCGCGGCCGAGAAATAAAATGATCGCGCCGATCACGCCTCGCAAAACCAACATGGCGTTCCTTTCATTGTGCTTTAGTTTTTGATGTTGCGTAGTATCTCGCGGATCTGTAATTGCAAATCGAGCGGGAGGTCCGGCGACATTCTCCGCAAGGCGATGGCTGGTAGTGGGCTCTTGGTCTCTTTCAATATTTGTTGGATAAAATGCAGCGATTCATCGGGTGACGCATTGTGGAGCGCGATCAGGAGTTCCTGCAAGTCGAATTGTAACGCGGCTGGCGAGGCTTTGAAGACCGGCTCCACGATCTCAAAAATGGGCGGCAAGTTGTCGAAATCTGGTGAAGCGATGAGCGGCACGAGCGCTTGCAATCCGTTCGACCACATGCGTTGGCGCGTGGGATACAACCACTCTTTGACTAACACCAGAAACAGACCCGGCGTTTCTTTTCTTAGACGGGTGAGGCTGGTCGTCAGTAAGGCGGCTCGCACCGACGGGTCGCGGATGGCTTGCGTCCACGCGGTGAGGCGGGCGAGCAGGCGTTCTTCTTGCGGCGGGATTCGTCCCAGCAGAAATGCGGCAAGCAGGCGCGTTTCGAGCCAGCCTTCATCCCACAGCGCGTCGGCAAGTTCCAGCGCTTGAATTGGATTCTTTTCCGCAACAGAACTTAATTCCGTTTCAATTTGTCTTAGGACGACTGCGGGTGTTCGATACGTCGGCAAGACTGACGATGGCGCCACGCCCTGACTCCGCAATGTGCGGTTGACGTAGAAATCGAGGATCTCTTTCAGTTCGCGCAAAAAATCCGCTGGCTGGTCGAACAAGTCAGCCAGTTGCGCGGTCTGTTTTTTGAGGCGGGCGAGGTCTATGGCGGGCATGGCGATTTACGATTTACGATTGACGATTTGCGATTGACGATTGGGATACGAGTTACAAGTTACGGGTTGCGCCTGTGCGATTCGTAACTTGTAACTCGTAACTTGAAACTCAGAACTTGAAACTTGAAACACTAATATGCGCGTGCGAAATACACTTTCCTCTTGGAAGGCTTGCCGCAGACGATACACGTCCCTTCTGAATCAGGTTGGTTCATGGGGATGTTGCGCGTGGTAGCTTTGGCTTCCTCTTTCACTTTCGCCTCGCATTCCAGCGACTCGCACCAGTAGGCGAATGCCCATCCGTCGGCGACGATGCGTTTGAGGTCTTCGTAATCCTTGGGCTCGTGGATGTTCGCATCGCGATACTCCGTGGCGCGCTTGAGGAGCGAATCCTGTATCTCACTGAGAAGCAGGATGACCGTCGAGGAAAGACCCGTTTGCGAGACGAAGGTCTTGCCATCCCTGCCGGGCTTGTCGCGACGGGCAAGCGCGACGGATCCTTTTTCCACATCCTTGGGACCGATCTCCACGCGGACGGGGACGCCGCGCATCTCCCAATCGTTGAACTTGAATCCACTGCTGACGTTGTCGCGGTCGTCCATTTTGATGCGGATGCCAGCGGCTTTGAGTTCGGTGAAGACGCGGTCGGCGACTTCCATCACTTTGGTTTTCTCGGCGTCGTTCTTGAAAATGGGAACGACAACGGCTTGGATGGGCGCGAGGCGGGGAGGCAGGACGAGACCTTGATCGTCGCCGTGCACCATGATCATCGCGCCGATGATGCGGCTCGAGATCGCCCATGAAGTTGTTTCGGCAAATTGGAGTTCGTTGCCCTTGTCGAGGAATTTGATGTCGAACGCCTTTGCGAAGTTCGTGCCGAAATAATGCGACGTGCCAGACTGCAACGCGCGTTTGTCCCACATCATCGCTTCGATGGATGTGGTGATCTGCGCGCCGGGGAAACGTTCCGATTCGCTCTTGGGACCTTTGAACACGGGGATCGCGGCTTCCTCGAGACAGAACTTCTCGTAGATGTCGAGGATGCGATACATCTCTTCCAGCGCTTCGTCCGCGTCCGCGTGCGCGGTGTGACCTTCATGCCAATAGAATTCTGCCGTGCGCAGGAAAAGTTTCGTGCGAATTTCCCAGCGCATCACCGAACCCCACTGCACGATCAAGATGGGCAGGTCGCGCCACGATTTGACCCATTTCGAATACATGTATCCGATGATGGTCTCGGACGTGGGGCGCACGACCAGTTTCTCTTCCAATTCTTCGCCGCCGCCGTGCGTGACGACCGCGAGTTGAGGCGAGAATCCTTCCACGTGTTCTTTTTCTTTTTCAAAGAACGACAGCGGAATCAACGTGGGGAATGCCGCGTTGACGTGACCCGTCTTTTTGAATTCGCCATCAAGCCAGGATGTGATGTTCTCCCACAGCGCCCAGCCGTAGGGTTTGACGACCATACATCCGCGCACGGGAGAATAATCTGCAAGGTCAGACTTTACAACGAGTTGGTTGTACCATTCCGAAAAGTCTTCCGCGCGGGTGGGTAGTTTATCTTCAGCCATTTTGTCCTCTTTTATGTTTACCTCGGTGGTCGAGTAGGGCGAGTGTTTTTCTCGCCCGTATCGAGACCACAGGTGTTCAAATGTAATTTTGCAACATGAGTTGCTTTACGGCGTGGTGGTCTCGATACGTCCCTCGTCTTCGCTATCGCTCCGCTCAGGACTACTCGACCACCGAACTATCCTACTAACAAACTATCTAAACTATGAACTGCTTTCCGTGCATCCTCCGCGAACAACAAATCATCGCGTTGGCGCATGGG
>NZ_DBNHEF010000008.1:0-2091 GCF_057138825.1 Candidatus Defluviilinea gracilis | reverse complement strand
CGCAGATGATGAAAGAAGCGCTCGAACAAGCGAAGGTGGCGCGCGCCTCCATTTTGGAAAAGATGCTGGCAGTGTTGCCCGAATCGCGACCCGACATCAAAGAGCACGCGCCGCGCATCATCACCGTAAAAATCCCCGTTGATAAGATCGGCGCGTTGATCGGACCGGGCGGAAAGAACATCCGCGCATTGCAAGAAGAGACCGGCGCAAAGATCGACATCGAAGAAAACGGCACGGTGTACATCGCGTCCACCGATGGCGTCGGCGCGAAGATCGCGCAGGAACGCATCGCTGGACTTGGCGAAGAGGCTGTCGTTGGGAACATCTACACCGGCAAAGTCGTTCGCATCGCGGACTTCGGCGCGTTCGTCGAAATCCTGCCTGGCATGGACGGGCTCGTCCACATTTCGCAACTCGCTTCTGAGCGCGTGAACAAAGTGGAAGATGTGGTCGGCATGGGCGAAGAGATCACCGTGATGGTGACCGACATTGACGGACAAGGAAAGATTCGACTCTCGCGTCAGGCTGTGCTTGAAGGTTGGACGGCAGAAGAGGCGCGCGAGAAAGACGGTCCGCGCCGAAGCGGCGGAGGCGGAAGACCCGGCGGAGATCGCGGGCGCGGAGGGGATCGGCGTGGCGGTGATCGCGGCGGCAGAAGGTAGAACGTGGATGATTAGAAGATTAGAGGATTAGAGGAGTAGAGGATTGAGGGTAGAAAGTGGAAAGCGGATGATGAGGGAGGCATCGTCCGCTTTTTTTGTTGGGGAGGTGTTAGGTGGATTGGAGGAGTAGAGGATTGGAGGATTAGAGAATTAGAGAATTGGAGAATTAGAGGATTAGAGAATTGGAGGATTGGAGATTAGGTGTCGAGGGGGGATTTGACGGCGAGGCCGCCGCGTTGGATGACGTGGGTGTAGATCATGGTGGTTTTGACGTCTTTGTGACCGAGGAGTTCCTGAATGGTGCGAATATCGTAGTTATTTTGCAGGAGGTGGGTTGCGAAGGAGTGACGGAAGGTGTGAGGGGTGACATGTTTATCAACCCTTGCCAAGCGCGCCGCTTCTTTCACGGCTTTTTGGACTGCCGTTTCATGTAAATGATGGCGGCGGGTTATACCCGTCCCTGGCTCTTTGAAGAGGCTGGCGGCAGGGAAGACGTATTGCCATACCCATTCTTTGCTGGCGTTTGGATATTTCCGCTCCAGAGCAAAGGGCAGATAGACAGAGCCGTATCCTTTTGCCAGGTCTTTTTGATGTATTCGTCTGACTTGCTCCAAATGGTGTTTTAGCGGCTCGACGACACTATCAGGCAGAATGGTAGAACGATCATCGTCGCCTTTGCCATCGCGGACGATCACTTGATGGTTGGCAAAGTCAATATCTTTGACGCGCAGGCGCATGGTTTCCATCACGCGCAAGCCTCCGCCGTACATGACCTGCGCGATAATCTTGTTGACGCCGCTCAAATTGGCGATCACGGATTTGATTTCTTCTTTCGAAAGCACGACGGGGACGGTCTTTGCTTTTTGGGGGCGAAATTCGACAAGGGCGTTTTCATCCAGCGCGATGCGCAGAACATGACGATAGAGAAAGAGGATCGAACTTAACGCCTGTGTTTGGGTAGAGCCTGAAATTTTCTTGTCTGAAACGAGATGGGTAATGAATTCCCGAATTTCAGGAATACCCATGTCTTTGGGGTGGCGTTTGTTATGAAAGAGGATGTATGACCTGGCCCAATTGATATATGTCTTTTCGGTGCGCTGGGAATACTGTTTAACGCGTAGGGCGTCACGATACTGGTCGAGTAATTTTTTGTCTTTTGGAGGGGTTTCGGGCTGGGCTGGCTGGTTCATTGGAATATTTGCCTTTTGAATATGTGGGCGTATAATGCTGTACATAGGCAATTATACAGCCTACAGGCTGTATAACCACCCAAACGGTGTCTTATACAGCCTACAGGCTGGTTAAGACATAGTTGGCACGCCCCTTGCACAACAGAGAAAAGGCAAATTTAGTTCATGCGTATTCTGATTATCGTTCTAATATTGCTTGCGCCATTAAGTGCTATTTCTGCGGCGATTTACGAGATAGC
>NZ_DBNHEF010000007.1:0-26923 GCF_057138825.1 Candidatus Defluviilinea gracilis | reverse complement strand
GCAGCAGACTCAACTGCTCCATTGCGTACGGCTTGAAGGTGAGGTTTCGGTTGTTCATCTCCCTATTGTATTAAACTTTTCCCCAACTGAGGAGGGGCTGTCCTCCCCTTTTTAGACAGCCCCAGGTTTTTTCCAAGGGGACAACGTTGATGCCTCCGCAGTTCAACTGCGGACTGAACGGATTCTATCAACTATCAAACCCAAGACCGAACAAGTCCATGGCTTTGAGCCAGAGATTTTCTTTGCCTTGATTCTTATCTGCCTGCGCCAGCGACCAGCGCGAGAGGTTGATGCCGATGGAACGCAACGGTTCGGGCGGAAAGGGAATCGGTTTGGTGCGGACCATCTCCAGTTCGGTTCGTTCGGTTTTCTTGTTGCCGAGAATGTCGAGCATCACTTGCGCCCCGAAGCGAGTCGCGCCAACGCCGAGTCCGGTGTAGCCCATCGCGTAAGCGGTCTTGCCGTGATGCGTCGTCCCCCAAAACGGACTGAAGCGCGAGCAGGTGTCGATCGCTCCGCCCCAGGCGTGGGTGAAGCGAGTCCCTTCAAGGGAGGGAAAGGCTTGAAAGAAGTGGTCAGCCAGAAGGGCGAACGAAGCGGGTCGGTTTTCGAGGCGACTCCCGAATCCGTTATTCCAATGATAGACGGCGTCGAATCCGCCCCAGAGGATTCGACCATCAATCGTTGTGCGGAAATAATGGAATTGATTGTTGCCGTCGCTGAGTCCCTCGCGCCCGCGCCAGCCGATGGAGTCGCGTTGCGAGGCGGTGAGCGGTTCGGTCATCAGCGCGTAATCGTAGACGGGGACAACGTAACGCTTGATCTCTTTGATGAGCGGGGGAAAGGCGTTGGTAGCGAGCGCGACTTTGTTCGCCGTAATTTTCGCGTGGGATGTGCGCGCGATGACTTTGTTTTTTTCTTCGATCAATTGTGTGACGGGCGAGTGTTCATATAACCGCACGCCGAGATTCAAGCAGGCTTGTCGAAGTCCCCATGCGAGGTGCGCGGGGTTGACGATGGACGAATCGAATCGTTTGATCCCGCCGAGGAAGATGGGCGATTTGACGACGCGCTGGATTTGGTCGCGGTCGAGAAACTCGAAATGGATGTCGTATTGCTTTGCGAGTTCGATGATTTCACGAAATGTTTCGAGAAGATAAGGCTCGGTGGCGAGGTCAATCTCGCCGGTGCGCTGGTAATCGCAGTCGATGTTGAGGCGCGCGAGCGTCGTTTCGATCTCCGCGAGGTTGTTGAGACCGAGCGCGTGGAGCGTTTTGATCTCGCGCGACCATTGCGCCTGCCCGTTGACGAATCCATGCGTGATGGACGCGTCCATGAATCCGCCGTTGCGCCCGCTGGCGCCGATGGCGGATTCGCCCGCTTCGAGGATGAGGATGTCGCGATTCGGGTCTTCCTCTTTGGCGAGCAGGGCGGTCCATAAGCCGGTATAACCTGCGCCGATGATGAGCAGGTCAGTGGAAATATTTTGAGTTAATGGCGGTTCGGGGTTGGGTTTGGCTGGGTCGTCGAGCCAGAAGGGGGTGTGCGAAACGTCGGCAACGGCTTGCTTTGCTTTGGAACTGGGGGTGGAGGAGTAGATCATGCTCTCATGGTTGTTTTATACCTCAGGGGTAGTTTGGCTTGCTACTTTTGATTATAACCTGACTGGAAAGAAGAAAGTGGAAAGTGGGTTTCTGGGATTCGCTACAATCAAACCATAAGCAGGAAGATGGGTGGAAAATAGGAATTTCTTCTTGGTATAATCGCCGTGTTTATTGAAAGGAGCGAACCTATGCCTGAAGAATTTCTTGCGAGGATCGAAGTCAACCCTGCGGTGATGTTGGGAAAGCCCGTTATCAAAGGGACGCGAATCCCTGTCGAGTTGCTTCTCCGTAAATTGAGCGAAGGCGCGACCGAAACCGATCTGCTGGACGCTTATCCGCGCTTGACAAAACTTGATATTCAAGCGGCGTTAATCTATGCCGCCAGCGCATTGGCGCACGAAACGATTATTCTCGCGACCGCGGTATGAGCGATCTGCGATTTCTCGCGGATGAAAGTTGTGACTTTGCCGTTGTCCGCGCTTTGCGTTCCAAGGGGTATGATGTTCTAGCAGTCGGTGAATACATGTAACGCTCCGATGACCGCGAATTGATCGAGCAGTCGTATCGCGAGAATCGGATTCTGTTGACCGAAGACAAGGATTTTGGCTGGCTGGTGTTCGCCAGCCATGCTGTTTCTGCGGGGGTGATTCTTATTCGTTATCCCAACAATGTTCGTTCCAAACTTGGGCAGTCAGTCTTGCAATTGGTGGAACGGCATGGTGACGAATTGGTTAATGCGTTTGTGGTTGTTCAGCCTGGTCAGATTCGATTTAGCCATAGAGAATAAAACTCTCCCAATGGGTCATCAAGCCAAAAGTTGTATTGCAACTCAGGGATATTCGGATTGCTACTTTTGAATTTGACTTGCGTAGAAAAGGTGAAAAGGAGCAAAAATGATCGCAAATCAAAAGAGAGCCCTGCGGCGTTCGCGGAGCAACCGAATGTTGGCGGGAGTGTGCGGCGGGTTGGCGGACTTCTTCGGGATCAGTTCGTTCTGGTTCCGACTGGGGATGCTGATCGCCTTCATCCCTGGCGGCGTGCCTGGGGTTTTGATCTACTTGCTGTTGTGGTTGATGATCCCGGGCGAGTAAACGAAGTGACTGTCACCTGAAAGGTGACAGTCACTTTTTATACCATGTTGAATTCTTTTTGCACCACTTCAATCTTCGCCGCGTTCAGGAAGTTCACGGCGTTTTCGTCGGTTCGATAGGATACGCTATACACGATTCGCGCAATACCCGCGTTGATGAGCGCCTTCGTGCAGTTGATGCACGGAAGGTGGGTGACGTAACACGTCGCGCCCTTGGTGGAGACTCCGTGCAACGCGGCTTGGATGATGGCATTCGTCTCCGCGTGGATCGTGCGGACGCAATGCCCGTCCACCATGAGGTGACCGATCTCGTCGCAGTGACCCTGTCCCTTGGGCGAGCCGTTGAAGCCTGTGGTGAGGATGCGCTTGTCGGTGACAAGCACACAGCCGACGAAGGCGCGGTCACAGGTGCTTCGTTCTGACACGGCGAAGGCGATCTTCATGAAGTACGAGTCCCAGTCGGGGCGCATGTTTGATTCTCCGCAAATAAACTACAAAGCCAATTTGGACGCTGAAAAACGCAGATTTCGCTGATTCAAAAGAAAAAGAATCTGCGTTGTCAGCGTGAATCAGCGTCCCCATTTTATTCCACGGTCACGCTCTTCGCCAGATTTCTCGGCTGGTCTACATCCAGTCCGCGCAGGGCGGCGATGTGGTACGCGAGCAATTGTAGCGGAATCACCGTCACGATGGGGGAGAGCATCCACGGCGAGTCCGGTACCCACAGGATATGATCCGCCATGCCGTGGATCAATTCATCGCCGTCAGTGGCGATCGCAATGACCATCCCGCCGCGCGCTTTTGCCTGCTGGATCTGCGAGATCATCTTCTCATGCCAGGGGTCTTTCGGCGCGAGGCATACGACGGGCATGTGTTCGTCAATCAACGCGATGGGTCCGTGTTTCATTTCGCCCGCGGGATAGCCCTCCGCGTGGATGTATGAAATCTCCTTCAACTTCAACGCGCCCTCGTACGCGATGGGCATGTTGATGCCGCGACCGAGATACAAGCAATCGCGGATGTCTTTCAGCGTTTGAGCAACCTTTTCTACTTCACTTTCGCGGTCAAGCGCGCGGCTAACGAGATCGGGAACGAGTCGCAGATCCGCGACGAGTTCTTTGCGTTGCTTTTCGTTGATCGTGCCGCGCAAATCGGCGAGCAGGATCGCCAGCATGTACTGGTCCACGAGCGGGGCGGTGAAGGCTTTGGTCGAAGCAACGCCGATCTCAGGTCCCGTTTGCATTGAGATGAAGCCATCCGAGACGCGCATGGCTTGCGAACCGATGGCGTTGACGATACTCCAGATCACCGCGCCTTTGCGTCGTCCCTCTTCCATCGCGGCGAGAGTGTCCGCCGTTTCGCCCGATTGCGAGATGGCAAGCACAACGGTCTTGTCGTTCAAGATCGGGTCGCTGTAGCGAAATTCCGAAGCGATGACCACTTCCACAGGCACGCGCGCGATCTTCTCGATCAAATATTTTCCAACCATCCCCGCATACGCGGCAGTGCCGCACGCGGTGATGTATATCTTCTCGATTTTTTTCGCGAGTTCTTCGGTCAACTTGAGATCGGGCAAACGGATTTTCCCATTGGCAAAGTCCACGCGACCCGCGAGTGTGTCGGTCAACGCGCGCACCTGCTCGTGGATTTCCTTTTGCATGAAGTGGCGATATTCGCCCTTCTCCGCCGCGACAGGGTCCCACGAAACATTATGCACTTGTGGTTTTACTTTTGCGCCGTCGAGCGTTTCGATGGTCACCGTGTCTCGCGTTACCACCGCCATTTGCCGCGATTCCAAAAAGATGACACTGCGCGTGTGATCCATGATCGCGGGCGTATCGCTGGCGACAAAATTTTCGCCTTCGCCCATGCCGATCACCACGCCGCCCGCGTTGCCGATCCGCGCCGTCACGATCTTATCGGGTTCATCGGCAGAGATCAGCACCACCACGTTCGCGCCGCGGATCTGGTTGAACGTTTTGCGCGCCGCTTCCACCAGTCCGATCCCCGTCGCAAGGTAATGCTCCACGAGATGCACGATGGTCTCGGTGTCGGTCTCCGATTGAAATTCCACGCCCTCGGCGGTCAGTTCATCTTTGAGTTCGAGAAAATTTTCGACGATGCCGTTCTGCACGACCACGACGCGCTTCGTCTGCCCGAGATGCGGATGCGCATTCCGCGCGTTCGGCGCGCCGTGAGTCGCCCAGCGCGTGTGACCGATCCCTGGCGCGCCTGCGATGGGAGATTTCTCGACAAGATCAATTAGTTGGGATAACTTGCCCGCGTCTTTTCGGACTTCGAGCTGGTCGCCGCTGATGACAGCGACTCCAGCCGAATCATATCCGCGGTATTCGAGCCGTTTCAAGCCGTTGAGGATGATCGGCGTCGCATCACGCGCGCCGATGTATCCGACGATTCCACACATGGGGAGTCCTCCGAAATTAAGAGACTAGAGAATTAGAGAGTAGAGACTTGGTCAGTCTCTGGTCTCCAGTCTTGTGATTGTGCCATTACCCGCGTCTCTGCCTGCCTGATCACTCATGCAGTGTTCTTTACGGATTTGTATTTTCGGAGGGAAAGAATAACGGGCGATGGCTCACCCGAAGGGCTTCCGCCGAACTTTCGATTTTCTCTCGTCAGTGGTTTCGATACGTTCCGCGAATTGCACGCGGAACTACTCAACCAGCGACGAGATTAACTCCACCTCGCGATGGAGAACCCTTATCCTCGTCAACTTTAGTTTTGATAGTCTTTCAACCGCGTACTCTTACAGTCATACCACTGCCTAAGGCAACAATGATCAGACTATTCGACTAACAAACTAACAAACTAAAGTTCATGCGCTGACTTTCCCGATTGAATTGGTGTGCGAGCCTCCTTTCTATAAGTGGCGGCATTATATCGCAAAACAAACCCGCCGATCGAAAATCAATCGGCGGGTTTGTTTTTACTTTATCTTTAGCGCTTCACTAGCAGTCGAAGCATACAGTAGGCGTCGGCGTGACGGTAGGCGTCGGTGATTGCGGAGGAACCGTGTGCGTAGGTGTCGGAGTCCGTGTGCGCGTGACGGTAGATGTAGGTGTCCGTGTCGGCGTCGGGACAGTGGCTGTCGGTGTGGGCGTGCGCGTCTGTGTCGGTGACGGGACTGTCGGTGTGACGGTTCTCGTATGTGTGCGCGTCGGCGACGGCACTGTGAGGGTCACAGTGGGCGTGCGCGTGACGGTAGCCGTAGGCGTGCGCGTCCGTGTCGGCGTGCGCGTCGATGTGATGGTCGGTGTGAAGGTGATGGTCGGCGTGTTTGTAATCGTCGGCGTGCGCGTAATGGTTGGTGTCGGTGTGATGGTTGGCGTGCGCGTCGGCGTGCGTGTGATGGTTGGCGTGCGTGTGATGGTTGGCGTGCGCGTGATGGTTGGCGTGCGCGTGATGGTCGCCGTGCCAGTGGCAGTGCGAGTAGCCGTGACCGTGGGGGTTGCCTGAGACGTCACCGTGATCGTACAACCGTTGTCGAGGTTCACGATCAATCCAAAGGAATTGGCAGGCACGATTCCGGGCCAGGCGCCGTCGAGGTTCAAATAGGTAAACCGTAATTGTCGGCTTGTGCTGGCGGGAAGATCAACGAGCGAGCCTAGCCCACCGGGGTTTGTCCAATTTGTTGGCGAGGCACCATCGTCTGTATTGTCAATGGTCGTGTTATTAAAGGACCAGCGGTCCAGGGTCTGTCCCGGGTTCGCGGCGTCGTAGGCGGTCCAGACGAACGTCAGGCTTTGAATCGCGGCTTTGGATGTGCTGCTATTGATGAGGTTTATATTTACGCGCGGGTATCCGCCGCTTGTGGTCGATTGGCTGAAATTGCCGGCGGTGAACAAATTACAACTCGGCGTCGGCGTATAGGTTGGCGTTCTTGTTTGGGTGATCGTAGGCGTGATCGTCGGCGTATTGGTTGAAGTGGAAGTGACGGTCGATGTAGGTGTGCTAGTAACGGTGGGGGTATCCGTCGGCAAAGGAGTATTGGTGATGGTAGGGGTATTCGTCGGCGTGGGGGGAATCGAAGTCACTTCCCATCCGAGTGGGGTGTTGATAGCGCGCACAGCGCGGAAGGATTCCACGTACCCCATGCGGTACGATGCAAGATGGATCATGGATGGTTCGACGCCAAAGGCCGGCATGACGATGAATCGGAAGTTGTAGTCTGCCGCCACGTACACACGATAGCCTGGAGACCCCGCAAACTCTTTTGTTATACCAGGATTACTGATTTCTTCGCAGTTGGCGTAGATCGGTTCGCTCATGACTGGAGGCGTGAAGTCATACCCTTCTTCTTTGGAGCCGCAGACCGTCACGTTGAAAAACAAATCCTCGGTATTCGCGACCGTTTCAAAACGGGCGTTTCTGAGAAGATAACCGATCACGATGCGCGTGGTTTCGTCCTTGATCGAGGGAAGGCGAGCGGCGTCGGTTTCCGTATCCGAGTCGCAGATTCCGCCATCGTATCCCTGACAGTAGATGGGTTCATACGTCCCGGCGGTGGCGTAACGAATTCCAAAACGGGTGGAGTTTTCGATGATCAGCCAGGCGAAGAGCAGGCGCGAGGTTTCCATGATCCCGATCAGTACAAGCAATAAGATCGGCAGGACCAGCGCAAACTCGATCACCGCTTGCGCCTTCGGCTTGGGGGCAGATCGGTTGGTTTTCGGTCGATAGTTGTTCATACGAATACCCGTTATTTTATCATTGTTCACGCGAACATCCTTGTCGCTACATTAAGAAATTCTTCTACTTGGCGATCTTGGTAAAGATGTCATTGGCGATCTTTTCGAAGATTGCGGCAAGATCGTCGCTGTTTGGCGCATAAAAATACAAGCCATGACTTGCAGAACTTCCGCCGGCATCCTCAGCGATATATTCCAATAATTTCTCCGCTTCATCTGGGTCGCCCACTGGAGAGTTTTTAATCAGATTGCCAAGTCCGATTGTGTAAATGGTGATACCGCCTCCGTTAGTTGGGTCTGCCACAGCGTCCGCGCTATCTCTGGCGAAATCATCCGCATCATAATCGGCAGATCCCTTGGCGTTTCGATTAGAAGCGTCGCCATCGCGGCAGGGAGGGGAGATCGATGGGCAGAACCCAAACGGATGAAAAGAAGGCTCCGGGGTCCAGCCCAGTGGAGGTTTCGGCTTCGCTTGATCAGCCTGAGGCGTATCGGTGGCGTTTGCTGGACCGCCTGCGAGCAAAATTGTCACCCAAACCGCTTCGGGGCGGACGTCGCCGACGGTAAATACTGACCACGCCCTTGTCAGGGCGCCGCCGATATTACTTGAATTGCATGAGGATAGGTCTTTAAAATCAGAATGACGTAAGCGGGCGCAATCAAATGGTATAAAAACCCCTGAATCATTAAGATTCCTGCAGAGTCCTTCAGTCGGAGAATCAGGATCGGGTGAAGCGCCATCCTTCACGCAGTCGGGGGGTCTAAACACTTTCAAACTTTCGATTGCATCTCTTACATCATTCTCGGTATCGGAAAGGGGAAGCACCGTAACGTGTTGACGGGTTGCGGTGCCGTCTAACTCCTGTCCTGTAAATGCCACAACAGCAACGCGATCATACGGAAAGTACATGGTCTGCAGAAAATCCTGCGCCACATTTTTCACATCCTCAAGCGGCTGACAGGGGGTGTCAACTGAAATGTTGCAAACGGCCGGGTCTTCGTCATCTACCGGGTTGCCCACATCGTTAGTTGGACCGTCAGTCGTATTCAAGTCCGGTCTGGCATTAGGACCCGTATAGGTGTCGTATGCCATGGAGGCGGAGGTGTCGATCACCAGCACAAGGTCGATCGAGCCGGCTTCACCAACGGAAGTGGCTGAAATCTCCCTTTGGGTTATCCCCAAAATTCGTAGAAAGCCAAAATTAACCATGCGCTTGGCTTCCACGCGCACCAATTTACGGCGCGGGGTTGTGCAAAGTTCAACATCGTGAAGCGTGCCATCCACGACGCTTTCCTCGCCTTCTTTACAGCGATAGATGAGGATTTCGGTGGCGTCGGATTCGTTGAGCACAAGAAAGTTTCTTGCCGCGGCGGCTAAATCCTCGCCGTTAAATCCTCGGCGAAACTGCTGGGATGCGGCAACGGCGGCGGCGTCGATCCCTCGTTTCAATTTGCCGTACTCGATCAATAAAACGCCGCCATCGGTCATGAGACCGACAAATGCGACCAGCCCCACCATGGCGAACGCGATGATCAAGATCGCCTGTCCGCGTTCTGTGTTTCGGAACCATTTTTTAAATCGTTTCATAGTTATCAAATCTCTTGGTTAAGTGGCGCCTTGATCGATTATGGATCAGCGGCGGGGAGGGGCATGATGGTATATGCCCTTAATTTCATGGGAAACAACGCCGCAGTCCAGGGCAGATTCATGACCGCGTTGTAGGTGTAATGGACTTCCACAATGAGTAACCCGGCGTCGGGCGTGCCGCTCTCGAACAATCCTTGAACCTCTTCGCTGGTGAACAATGATTCGGTATCGCTCGCAAAGAGGCGGAACGACCCGGCAGTTGGGTAACTCACGACGCCGCTATTCGACTTCGAGTATACAGTGACGATGACCTCATCTGTTACCGGATTCAGCGGAATGATTCTTCCCACGTACGGATCATCTGCAAACGCGGGATCCAAAGTTGGATCGAGGTTGTTTAATGCCATACCGGCCGCGCCTCCGTAAAAGAGAGGGTTGTCTCCAACGACGTTCCTGTCGGTATCATAGAGAAAAGGATCGAGTTTGCTGTAGTAACGTGCGGATTCTCTCGTGGCGTCGAGCAGGGAAAGATAATAGTTCAACGCGAAACCATATTCAACCACACCGGATAAAAGAATGAACAAGACCGGCAACGCGATCGCAAATTCTGTCAGGCTTTGCGCCCTGGATTTGCGCGGCAATACGGCGAGTTCACGCTGGGAGATTCTCTTTAACAAGTTTCGAATGTGATTTTTCATTTGTCCTGCGCGTTTCTTTAAACGATAGACCACGAAAACATTATACTACCCATGCTAGGGCTTAAAGAAGAACTTACGCTCCTGTAACGATTACATCTTTGTTAGAAAAGCGCGCCAGAAAGGGCGGGTTCAGCGAACCGGGGGCGAATTCCAGTAAGTATAATTCCGGGGTTGTATAGTCCAATGCGACATTCGTACTACGGGCGAAATAACATGTAGACCGCTCCGGCGATAAGATAAGGACCGTAGGGGATGAAGGTCATCAGCGAGTTGTTTGCATATCGTCTTTGCGCCAGAAGCGCCAGCACGAGCGCCAAACTGACCACGCCGCCGATCAAGATTCCAACGACCAAGCCGTACAGGATGAAGCGCGATCCGAGCATCAGCCCGAGCACGCCGGCCAGATACACGTCCCCGCCGCCAAGCGCCTCTTCTTCATCGTCTATCAGTCCATCAGCTGCCATTTTCTTTGCGCGATACCGCGCGACGAGCGTGCCTGCTTGATACAGCAGGAACATCACAGCGAACCCGATCAAGCCTCCCAGTAAAGAAATGCCGATCGCCGAAAGCAAAGGTTTTTGAAACCCGTTGTAATAAAGAAATGTGCCGCTAAATAACCCCAACAACGCGCCAAACACGCTGGTTGGAAACAAGATCAACCGATGCTCAAGGTCGATGACCGTGATGACCGCGAAATACAAGAGCACGATCAAGCCGAGGGGCAGACCAAGCGACTTGGGCGGATTCAGCCACACGTAGAGGAAAGAAGCGATGAGGATACACTGCGTCAGCCACGTCCGCAGACTGCGAACGATCCCGCAGTTTCGGCATCGGCGCAGGGTTACATAATCAAACCATAAAATATGCGATTCGCAGTTGCGGCATACCGGTGGGCTAAGGCGTCTTGTGCGCGGCAGGGTATCCGACAAGTAATTAACGAGCAACCCGCCAAGCCAGCCCAACGCAACCGGAATCAACAAAACGACATTCATAACGCAAATTATAGTCGATGGATAAATTCAAAAAAGATACGATTTTGTTGTGTAAGTCAACTGTAATGTCTGGTTGGCGGCGCGAGGACTTCTTGTCGAAGCCGATAATCTGACTTACAATCTTTGCGAAATATTCAGGAGATACAATGGAAAAATTTTTGATCGAAGGCGGCGTTCCGTTACGCGGCGAGGTCACGCCGTCGGGAAACAAGAACGCCGCATTGCCTTTGCTTGCCGCCTGTATTTTGACCGATGAGCCGGTGATCCTGCGGAACATTCCCCGCATACAAGACGTGCTGATCATGAAGCAGTTGATCGAAAGCCTCGGCGCGCAGGTGGATGAGTTGGATGAAAAAACCTGGCGGATCAGAGCGCGGGATATTCGCCCCGATTCGCTCGACGCCGATCTCTGCCGCCGCATCCGCGCCTCCATTTTGGTTGCGGGCCCCATAGCCGCGCGAGTCGGCGCTTTGAAACTCCCCCCGCCGGGCGGAGATGTGATCGGGCGGCGCAGGCTCGATACGCACATTCTTTCGCTCCGCGCCCTCGGCGTGGATGTGAAATATGATCGCGGCTTTACCTTTCAAGCCGATGGGTTGCGCGGGGCGAGTATCTTGATGGATGAAGCCAGCGTGACCGCCACCGAGAATGCCATCATGGCGGCGGTCACGGCGAAAGGGAAAACGGTCATTCACAATGCCGCATCTGAGCCGCACGTGCAGGAGTTGTGTTCCTTTCTCAACGCGCTCGGCGCAAACATCGAAGAGATCGGCTCGAACACGCTTCACATCAACGGCGTAAAAAATCTTCATGGCGGCGAATTTACCATTGGACCCGATTATCTTGAGGTGCTGAGTTTCGTGGGCGCGGCGGCGGTGACGAAGGGTAGTATCCGTGTAAAAAATGCCGGCGTTGAAAACCTCAAAATGATCGCCCATGTCTTTGAGCGTATGGGTGTCCGCTGGCAGGTAGATGGGGATGATCTGATCGTGCCGGAGAGTCAAGAGTTGGCGATCGCTCCCGATCTGGATGGCGCGATTCCCGAAATCAAAACCAACGTGTGGCCCGCCTTTCCCACCGATTTGATCAGCATCGCCATCACAGTAGCGACTCAGGCAACCGGCTCGATCATGTTCCATGATTGGATGTTCTCCGGACGCATGTATTTCACCGACAAGCTGGTTGGCATGGGCGCGAAGATCATTTTATGCGACCCGTATCGTTGTCTCATCCAGGGACCGAATCAACTGTACGGTGAAAATCTTGAAAGCCCAGACATCCGCGCGGGCATGGCGATACTTCTCGCCGCGCTTGCCGCGAAGGGACAGTCCACGATCCGCAACATCAGCCAGATCGAACGCGGCTACGAAAATGTGGATGTCAAACTTCGCGCGCTTGGCGCGAGGATCGAGCGGATGGAAGATTGAACGGTCGGCGTATCACTCGCAAGATGTTGCAGATTAAGAGTTTAATCCACTCCGTTTTGAGTCACGGAGATTATTAACTGACGTTACGCACATTCCTGCTCCCGCAGAGTCTGTGATCCTGCGGATTACCAGAAAGAGATAAGGCATAGGGTAAAACGACGGTCACAGACCGCCGTTGAGCAAGTCTGCGTAACATCAGTATTAATTAGGTGTATTGTCCGATTAAGTTGAGATTTTTTCTCTGCGGACTCAGTGTTCTCTGTGGTAAAGATGGTTTTTACATACTTGTTTCGCCACTCCCTAACCAAATTGAAACTCAAACATTTCTCTTACGCTGTTACAATTCGGGCTGGTAACATATCTTGAAACCAAGCCGTCTGAATAGCGACGAACTATCTCAAGTGAGGAATATAGTTAGCACATGTCTTTAAACGAAAACGAAAAACACGTAAAAGTATTGGTTTTGGGCTCGGGTCCCGCTGGGTATTCTGCCGCGTTATATGCCGCGCGGGCGGAGCTAGAGCCGGTGGTGTTGACCGGCTTGCAGTTGGGCGGGCAAGCCGCGCTGACGTACACCATCGAAAATTACCCCGGCTTCCCGGATGGAGTTGGCGGAGCGCAGTTGGGTGAATTGTTCCAGAAGCAGGCGGAACATTTCGGCGCGGTGACTGAGTTTGCTTCGGCAAATTGGGTTGATTTATCCCGGCGCCCGTTCAAAGTGGAAGCGGATAGCGGGAATTATCTGGCTGATGTGTTGATCGTCGGCACAGGCGCCAGCCCGAACCATCTCAACGTTCCTGGCGAAGTGGAATTGACCGGTCGCGGCGTTTCGTATTGCGCCACGTGCGATGGCTGGTTCTTTAAAGACAAGAAAGTGGTGATCGTGGGCGGCGGCGATAGCGCGTTGGAAGAAGGCTTATTTATCACGCGCTATGCTTCGTCGGTGACGATCATTCACCGCCGCGAGGAGTTTCGCGCCAGTTCGATTTTGCAGAAACGGGCGAAGGAACACCCCAAGGTGGATTTTATTTTGAATACGATCGTCACCGAGGTGGTTGGCGCGGAGAAGATGGAATCGTTGAAGCTCAAAAACGTGATGACCGGCGAGGAAACGATCTACAAAGCCGATGGCTTGTTCATCTTCATCGGTCACACGCCGAACACCGAGATGTTCAAAGGTCAACTGGAGATGAGCGATCTCGGGTACATCAGGGTCAACGACAAAATGGAGACGAGCGTGCCGGGCGTGTTTGCCGCAGGGGAGGCGGCGGACCCGCATTTCAGGCAGGTGGTCACCTCCGCAGGGATGGGAGCGGCGGCGGCTATTCAGGCGACGCGATTCCTTGAGGCGGAGGAATCAAGCGTAATTGTGGAATGAAGCGAACGGGACTTCCGAAGGTTGGAAGTCCTGTTTTTTGTCATGCGGTGTTTGCGCGTAAATGACATGTAATAATCCGAAAATTTCGGATAAAATTCATTTCTATAAAAATTCTGGAGGAACCAAATGAATAAAGTTTCCATCATCGGCGCGGGGATGACAGGCTCGACTACCGCGCACTGGCTGGCGGAACGCGAGTTTGCCGACGTTGTGCTGGTGGATGTTGTGGAGGGGATGCCGCAAGGCAAGGGGTTGGACCTGCTCGAAGCGTTACCGATCATCGGCAAGGATGTTTCTGTTGTGGGGACGAACGATTATGGGGCAACGAAAGATTCGGATATTATCATCATTACAGCCGGCATTGCCCGCAAACCCGGCATGAGTCGCGACGATTTGTTGAAGACCAATGCGGAAATTGTGGGAAACGCCGCCACTGAAACGCTGCGATATTCGCCGAACGCAATATTCATAATCTTAACCAATCCGCTCGATACGATGGCGTATCTGGCGATGAAGAAGACCGGCTTACCGCGCGAACGTGTGATCGGTCAAGCGGGCGTGCTCGACTCGGCGCGGATGCGCGCGTTCGTCGCCTTGGAGACCGGGGTGAGCGTGGAGAATATCAATTGCTATGTGATGGGCGGTCACGGCGACGAGATGGTTCCGCTGACGCGCCACTCGAACGTGGCGGGCATTCCGCTTCGAGATTATATTCCCGCCGAACGGCTGGCTTCGATCGTTGAGCGCACGCGCAAGGGCGGCATGGAAGTGATCAACCTCTTGAAAACCGGTTCCGCATACTACGCGCCTGCCGCAGCTTGCGCTCAAATGGCGGAGGCGATTCTCAAAGACAAGAATCTCATTGTCCCCTGCGCGGCGTATATGAACGGCGAGTATGGATTGAACGATATGTATTTCGGCGCGCCCGTGCAATTGGGGCGCGGCGGCATGGTTCGCATTGTGGAATACGCGCTGGATGCTGATGAGAAAGTTATGCTCGAGAAGTCTGCCGCGGCAGTGCGCGAAACGCACGACGCGTTGAAGAACTTAGTATCTCTATAAATTTTGAACGGGGACACGCCGGCTCTTCGTCCCCGCACCTTTTGGAGGAAACATGATTATTTACGATAAGATCGAAACGCAATTGCCGTCGTGGCGCGAGCGTATCCGCGCGCTGGCGAAGGAACATGCGGAAGTTGTGGTCGATACGGTGACCATTGGCGAGATCCTGGGCGGGATGCGCGATATTAAGGGACTGTACACGGATATTTCTTCGGTTGACCCGGCCGAGGGAATACGCCTGCGGGGGTTGACCGTCAAAGAAGCGTTGAAGGTATTGCCCAAGGGACGCGGGAATAAGATTCCGCTTGTTGGCGGGTTGTATTACTTGCTCATGGTGGGTGAAGTTCCCACAAAAGAGCAGGCTCTTGAAGTGGAAGCCGAATGGGCAAAACGCGCTCATGTGCCCGCGCATGTGTACAAAGTACTGCGCGCCATGCCCAAAGACGCCCATCCGATGACGCTCCTTTCGCAGGCTGTGCTTGCCATGCAAAACGAGTCGGTGTTCGCGAAAAAATATCACGAGATGAAAAAAGATCAATATTGGAATGCCGCCCTCGAAGATTCGCTCGACCTGACGGCGCGCCTGCCGTTGGTTGCGGCGTTCATCTATCGGCTGAAATATTTCAACGAAACGAAGATCCCGCGGTATAACCCGAAACTGGATTATGGCGCGAACTTTGCGCGTATGATGAAAGTGGGCGACAAAAAAGGCTACGCGGAATTGATGCGCATGTACTTCATCATTCATTCCGACCATGAATCGGGGAACGCCTCGGCTCACGCCATGCATCTGGCTGGCTCTACTCTTTCGGACGCGTATCTTTCTTTCTCCGCGTGCTTGAATGCGTTGGCGGGTCCATTGCATGGGTTGGCGAACCAAGAGAGCCTGGGCTGGCTGTTGGAGGTGCGCAAGAAGTTCGGGGGGGTGCCCACTCGCGACGATCTCTATAAATTTGCATGGGATACGCTCAATGCGGGTCACGTCATACCGGGGTATGGTCACGGCGTGTTGCGCGTGATCGATCCGCGTTTTACCGCCCAGTTGGAGTTTGCCGAAACGCGCTTCCCGGACTTTGATTTGCTCAAACTGGCAGAGATGGTGCTGGACGTGGTCCCTGCCGTTTTGAAAGAGCAGGGGAAGGCTAAAAGCCCCGCGCCAAATGTAGACGCGATCTCCGGCACGTTGCAATATTACTATGGCGTGCGGGAATTCGAGATTTATACCGTTCTGTTCGGCGTTGGCCGCGCGTTGGGCGTGACGTCTAACTACGTGTGGGCGCGCGCGCTGGGGCAACCCATCGAGAGACCCAAATCGCTGACGACCAAAATGCTCGAGGAACTTGCGGCGCAACAACCAGCGTCGCGCCCGTCGTAACGCAAATCAAAAGCGACGCTCCAACAGCGTCGCTTTTTGTTTGCGTATGACTTGGTGAGGCAACGTTTACGTTGCTTTTCAAAAAGTAATGACAAAGTTTTGCGCTTGTCCAAATGAATCAAGCCATCCCGTTCGAGTTTATTTGTAACGCGAAAGGCGCGAATTAGGCGGATTTTGCAAAAAATTTCGTGGCGACTTGTTTTAAATTTCCTTCTTCGTGTGCGGCTTTGCGGAGCCGAACGTTTCCAACTTGACCACGCGCGCCTTATCGCGGATCTGCCAGGGGACGATCTGCCGGGCATGTTCGCGGTTATCGGTTTCGATGATCGCCCAACCGGCATGGACACCGTCGTGGCACCCCCATTCGAAATAATGCAAATATCCCGCGGCGTTGATCTCTTTGATGATGGCGTCGCAGTCGCGCGCTTCGTGATGTGATTCGACAAGATAGCGGTCCATGAATTTCTCCGTTCTGTTGCTGAATTTCTAGATTATACGCTTGTTCGCTCGGCGGCAAGCTGGTCGATCAGGAAGGCGTACTCGAGCGCGATCTCTTTCAGGTGGTCGTATCGTCCGCTGGAGCCGGCGTGCCCCGCGCTGTAATTGGTTTTGAGCGCGAGCAGGTTGTCGTCGGTTTTGTTGGCGCGCAGGCGGGCGGCGAACTTGGCAGGCTCCCAATACGCCACCCGCGGGTCATTCAAACCGGTGGTGAGTAAAATGTTCGGGTAGGCGGTCTTGTGAACGTTATCGTACGGCGAATAGGAGATCATGCACTCGAACTCATCTTGAATTTCGGGGTTGCCCCATTCGTTCCATTCGAGCGTGGTCAATGGGATGGTCGGATCGCTCATCGACGTGACCACATCTGTGAAAGCCACTTTGGCAACCACGGCTTTGAACAAGTCCGGGCGCATGGTCAGGCTGGCGGTGACGAGCAATCCGCCCGCAGACACGCCCATGATGCCAAGTTTTTCCTTCGAGGTGTAGCCCTCTTTAATCAGATGTTCCGCGCAGGCGATGAAATCGGTAAAAGAGTTTTTCTTGTGAAAAACGCGTCCGCCTTCGTACCAGGCGCGGCCCATATCCAGCCCGCCGCGAATGTGTCCAATGGCGAACACAAACCCACGGTCCAGAAGAGAGAAGCGGCTGGGCGCAAACTCCGCATCGATGATGGCGCCGTACGCGCCGTATCCATGCAGGAGGGTTGGATTCTGCCCATCCCGCGCCAGTCCCTTTTTATACGCAATGGAAATAGGCACGCGCGCGCCGTCTGGCGCGGTGGCGTGGATGCGTTCGGAAACGTAATCTTCTTTGTTGTAGCCGCTGGGAATTTCAGCCACTTTTTTTACATCCCATGCGCCGGTGTTCATGTCGACATCGACGATCATGGCTGGCGTGATGAAGGAGGAGTAAGTGATGCGAAGCAGGTGAGAGTCGAATTCGGGATTGTTCTCAAGTTCGACGGAATACGTGGGTTCGGGGAATTGCACCAGACGGGAGTCGTTCATGTCGCTTGGGTTACAAATGCGGATCTGCCTCAGCCCGCCTGTGCGTTCGCGCAACACGATGTGATGTTGGAATGCCGACACGCCCTCCAGCAATACGTCCTCACGATGGGAGATAACGTCCACCCAGTTCTCTTTCCCTGGGCGCTCCACAGGCGCTATGCTCAGTTTGAAATTCTTCGCGCCGTCGTTGTTCACGACCAGGAATTTCCCGTTGTGGTGCGCGGCGTAATACTCAAGCCCGCTGATGCGTTCCTGCACGACGCGAAGTTCGCTTTGAGAATCGTCTGCTGAGAGGAAGCGCATCTCGCGCGTGTTGGTGCTGTGGTGATACGTCATGATGTATTTGTCGTCGCGCGTTTTATGCATCCACAAAAAATACGACTGATCGGCTTCGTGAAAAAGCAGTTCGTCGCGCGATGGGTCGGTTCCGATCTTATGGCGATACAGCGTATCGGGGCGCAGAGCCGCATCGAGGGTGATGTAATAGATCGTTTCGCTGTCGTTGCCCCATTCCACGCCGCCGAGTTCGTACACACTGCCCGACGTGTTGGGGATCGTTTCATCGAACTTCTTCCCGGTTATCAGATCGCGGATGTGGATCGTGTACGCTTCGTTCCCTTCGTAGTCCAGCGTGTACGCGAGCGTGTTGCCATCGGGGCTAACCTCCACCGCGCCGACGCTGGAGAAGTCGTGACCCTCCGCCAGCGCGTTGTGGTCGAGCAAAATTTCTTCGGGACTTTCAAGCGAGCCTTTCTTGCGACAATAGATGGGATAGGACTTGCCCTCCTCCATGCGCTGATAATAGAAGTACCCGCCTCGCTTCTCAGGGACGCTTGAATCGGCTTCTTTGAGTCTTCCCCTCATTTCGGCGAAGAGCGTTTCTTGCAAAGGTTTGGTGTGTCCCAGAACTTCATCGAGGTAATCGTTTTCGGCGCGTAAATACTCCAGGACTTCCGGGTTCTCTTTTTCACGGAGCCAATAGTACTCGTCGTTACGGGTTTTTCCGTGCTGGGTGATGAGGTGGTCTCGTTTGGGGGCAATGGGGAAGGATGGCATGAGTTTCTCTTGGGTAGGATGTGGAAAGTAGTTGGCGTTAGAAAACGGGGGGCGCCGAATCGAGAAAGTATGACTCTTCTTTGCCACAGACAACGCAGAGTTCGTTGAGAAAAAATCTCAAGGTTCTCTGCGCACTCTGCCGTCTCGCGGCACGAACGGTGTGGCTAAAAATGCTTTGTTCGGCGCTTCCAGAAAACGTCAGCCACCTGTGTTCTGTATTCTTTCGGTTAAGTTCGGCGCTTTGCGCGGGAAAAGTGGGGCAACTGAAGGTTGCCTTACTGGCGGTGTGGTAATTGTAGCCGAAGAGCGGGCGAATTACGTGGCTTCTTTCCATCGTTCTGACTGCGAAAAAAACCGCAGGCATCAGCCTGCGGTTTTTTCTGGATTCGGTTAGCACAGTTTTCGAGTGCAGTAGCACTTATTCTTATGTTTGCGTTTGTCGTAGTAGCAGTACTTTCTTCGCCGTTGACCTCTCCTGCCGCACAAACACCCAATGCTATATCCCATCAAAGGGCTTCCGTATAGGACGATTTTTAACCCTACGACCAGCTGCGCGCCCGTGGTGGATTCAAGCGAAGCCTTAGCCTGTTCATATAACTTATCGAGGTACTCGATCGGGAGCGGGTGTGCTGAGAGCGACCCGCGAGTTTGCTCTTCCCAATCGCTTTCGCTGATTTCTTCGCTTTCGTTGTCCATCGCGCAATCAAGCGATTCGAGGTACCCAAACCTCATGGCGTACGGGAAGGTCGGCGAGTCGCCGGCATCGCTCTCCGGCGCATAACCGACTTCCAATCCGCAAAGTAGAAGATAGTGATCTCCCTCAGCCAATTGACCTTTAATGCTTTCTTCCGCCTCTTGGAAGACCCGGTAATGTTGATCGATCGGCACGGGAGGGGTTGTTTTTTGGAATTGCCCATCCATGGTTTTTTCCTTTCATCGATCTGGTTGAAGCCGTACAATAGAGTCGTGAGTATGAGGTTTTATTTTTTCAGCGCCTCCTTGATGATTTCAGCTACTGTGGCTTTGGTTTCAGGCTGAGACTCGCCAAGTTCATTAAGTTCATCTATGACAGTTTCTCGAAACTCATCGTCTAGATACAGCGCGAGCGTTTCGTAGGTGTGCCGGGCATCTTCATACATGCCTTCCTCGAGTTGAAACATTCCCAACACATGATAAGGAATGGGATTATCAGGCTCTTCAGCAATTGCGCTGGCAAAGTCGGCAAGCGCGCCCGCAACATCGCCCCATTCCCTGCGAGCGATGGCGCGAAAAAAGTAGCCTTCTGCCGGTGAGAGTTCGATCGCGGCAGTCAGGTCGCTTTCTGTCGCCTCGCGTGTGGGTTGCAGGGCAGAGCGGTTGATGTAAGCGATGGCAATGAAAGGCGAATTTGGATCTAGAATTAACTGAGTGAAATCCTCGAACGCCTTGTCCGTCTCCCCATTCTCCTGATGCAGATTGCCTAGATTGAGACGCGCGGCGTAGTGTTCTTTGTTCAAATCGACGGAACGGGAATAAGCCTGAATTGACTTTTCTAAATTCGGGCTGGGGTTCTGCCCAGAGCCCAAGACTGTGCCGAGATCAAACATAAGTCCTTTCAAAAAATAGCCCTCTGCGAGATCGTTCGGTATGGATACGCCCAGATTTTCCATCTCGGCGCGGGCAAGCGCTTCTTCGATCCGTTGTTGCGCCTCTTCCACCTCGCCCGCTTCGAAAAGGATCTCGCTGAGGGTAAATTCCGTCAGGTAGCCGAGATGCCGCGTTTCCAATTCAATGAAATTGAAATCGCCGGTCTCGTCGGCGGGAAGATTGGAGACCTCGCTGTTGGCGCGATCCCAGTTGGGTAATTCAATATGAACCTTATATGCGATATTGCGACTGCCCCAAATGATCATATCCGCTTTGGTCTTGTCGGCAAGTTCCAACGCGTCCACGCGCAGTTTGATCGGATTGTTGACGCTTGAACGACAGACCCTGAACCTCTTTTCATCGAGGTTGCTGATGAGATGGTCGTGTAAATTTTCCACGATCTCGATCTTCGGCAGAGTATCCGATTGGGAAAATTCGGCAATGACCACAAATAAAGAGCCCTCTTTGCGCGAGCCGAAGCAATCTTGCAACCCAAGAAATTCATCCTGCATGTCCCTGAAAGTTCGGATGGCGTTTATGATCGAAAAAACCAGAAGCCCCACAATCAACAAGATTTCTACACGCCTGCGAAAGAGCGGATGGATGTATGAGTGAATGCTGTGAGTCCGGAGAGGGTCAACCGCGCGACTCCAAAACGGGATGGTTTTGCGCGGCTCTCCAACGACGAGAATGCCGCCTGCGGGCGCGTCGTCTTTTCGGCGGGTTATTTGGGGCAGGCGAATCCCCGCGAGGAGCGTGGCTGCGATTAGGATCGCAAGCGTGGCGGTTGTGGTGGTATATGGCGCTGGGGCAAGACCGAAAACCCAGGTGATAAAGGCGATTACGACAGGGACGTAAATACCCGTATCCTTGAGGATCTGGAGAAGAGATTTTTGGAAAGGCTGGGTCTCTGAATTACTCATGAGTCGCGCTCAGTTCCCTGATGACGATACCCTACTGTACAACTTTTCAAACGAATTTACAACTATTTTCCAAAATTTGATATGAACGGAAGCGATTAAAATTCCCTCATGTCCCGGCGACGAATCTTTTCACGGCGCGGTGGCGAATCGCGCTTCCGCCTGCCTTTTGGTTTGCTTTTGGCGCTCCTTGCGGTTGGTTTATGCTTCCTCATTCCCGTCAACCAGATCGATGTCACGACGGTCAACGTTGAAAACCCCGACCTGCCTACCGCGCTCCCCACGCGCACGCCGCTCCCGTTGCCGACCAAGCCGAACATCGGGCGGATCATCTTCACCTGCACGCGAGGCGATTTCAACCAGCTGTGCTGGGTCAACGCCGACGGGACGGGATACCAGCAACTCACAAACGTGGAGGCGCATAACTATTATCCCGTGTATTCGCCGAAGGGCGGCTCCATCGTCTACGCCTCGAACCAAAACGGCGGCGCGTTCGACCTGTTTCTCTTTATCTTCGATGGGGCAAAATTGATCCGCCTGACGGATTTCATTGGGAATGTGATTTCTCCCAGCTTTTCACCGGATGGAAAACGAATCCTCTTTGCCAACCGCGCCGGCACAGGTCCAACTTCCCTGTGGATGGTGGATAACAACGGCGAAAACGCCAGCCTGCTCTACACCGGGGCAGACACCATCGTGGCGGCAGACTGGTCGCCGGACGGGAATACTATTGCCTTTGCCATGGCGGTGAATAACCCGAACGAATATCAAATCTTTCTCATGGGGGCAGATGGCTCGAATGTCCGGCAGTTAACACGCAACCTCGCTGGAATCGGTGGTAGCCTTGATTGGTCGCCGGATGGGCGCTACCTGCTGATCTACGCGGGACCCGATGGCGACAAGGATATCTTCCGCGTCGATGTTGCGGCGCAGACCGCCACACAACTCACCGACGGAGGCAATAACGCCGCCAGTTCCTATTCGCCGGACGGTCAGTGGATCGCCTTCAACTCGTTGCGAAATAACGATCAGGCTGATATATTTATCATGCGCGCCGACGGAACCGATATGCGGCAGGTGACTGTCAACCCCGACCCCGATTGGCAACCGCAATGGGAGCCGTAGTCGACCTGTACGGTTCCTTGTCTATGTTGCTCGCAAAGATAAACGCCGAGTAGTGGACAATGCGGTTTGAAACCTGATATCAAAGGTATTTCATGAAACGATTTTTTATCATCACCGCCATCATCTCCCTCCTTGCCGGTTGCGCCTCGCTTCCCGACTCTTTGGCGTTTCTACAACCCACGCAGACGAACACCCAGGGTCCAACCCCAACCGCTTTTGGCTTGCCCGATACATTCACCCCCGATCTGTTTGCGATCAACACAGCGAAAGCGACCACAACCCCTCCCACCGGGACGCCGCGCGTGACGGAAACGCCGCGCCCCACCTTTACGCCTACGGTTCGCCCCACCATTACGCTTGAGCCGCTCGACGTCAGCCTCTTCACGCCCGGTCCGCAGTTGTTTGTATCCGCCCAAAGGTCCACGAACCAACTCGTATGGGGGTATGGATGCGACGGCGCGCGGTCGGTCAAGTTGATCACCACCGTCATGAAGAAGCGCGGACTTCGCTACGTGTTGCTCTTCGTCCGCTTGCAAGATAAATACAGCGGGCGAAAAACTCCCTGGGGCGCGGGCGCCATCATGAACGATAACGATAGGGGAACGTATTTCTACACCCTGCATATCGACCAGATCGCCGAGTATAAAGATTTTCAAGACGCCTGGCTTCAATATCAATTCGTTGCCTCAACGGTGGGGCTGACGGTGTTGAGCCGCTCGATCGTTTCGCGCGTCGATATCTCGCTCACCAGTTGCCGGGCGATGAATATGCCTTGATGACCATCGATTGCACAGAGGATTTTTCATGAAGCGATTATTCCCCATTCTGCTCGCTGCCGCATTCTTGATGAACGGTTGTGGGGGGCTGGCTCCGATTCTCGAAATGATCGCCACCCCCACGCCGATCCCGCAGGATACGCCCACGCCGCAACCCACCGTTACGTTGTTTCCAACGGTAGACCTGTTCGCCACACTGACGCCCACGCCGGTCACGTTTACCCCAACCGCCACGCCGCTTGTGCCAGATCAAACTGAAACCTCCACGCCATTTCCAACCCCCACGTTTAAAGCGCCTTCCACGGTGATTGGCGAATCGTTTTTCACGCCAGTCGATAAAGGCTTCCTCACCATCCTGCTCTCCGGCGGCGCGGTCTATTGGAATTCCGGTCCCTGCTCGCCGCGCTCCATCAAGGTCACTGCTTTCGTGTCGGATATCATCCACACCGATTATGTTTTGCTGTTCATGCGCCCGCGCGAAAAATCGGATACCATGTTGCTGGGCGATTGGAGTTCCGTCGAAATGCTGCCGGGCAAGAATGGAACCTTCATCTATGAGGTTGGCGCAAAGAACATCCGCAAATATTACTGGTTCATCCAAGCCTGGGTCGAATATCAACTGGTCGCCTACGATAAAAACGGCGTGGAACTCTTCCGCTCGCAGGTGTACGATAAGACGCTCTCCCTGATAATGTGCCGGCCGTATTGACCTCTCGTGACTTTTCCTCCTGAATTGATCTCGCTTCTTTCACGGACGGGCAAACTGGTCGCGCTGACCGGAGCCGGCGTCTCGCAAGAAAGCGGACTCCGCACCTTCCGCGATTCGCAGACGGGACTCTGGGCGCAATACAAGCCCGAAGACCTTGCCTCGCCCGAAGCCTTTGCCCGCAACCCCAAACTCGTCTGGGATTGGTACGCGTGGCGGCGTGAAGCCATCAAAGGGGTGAGACCCAATCCCGGTCATTACGCCCTCGTTGAGCTCGAATCGAAGATTCCCCAATTTACCCTCATCACTCAAAATGTAGACGGTTTGCATCGCATGGCAGGGACTCGCAACCTGTTCGAACTGCATGGCAACATCCAACGCGTGCGCTGTTCCAAATGTGGAGAGTTTGCCGAAACGTGGGATGAAGATTCAGAATCCGTTCCCCGCTGTGTTCACTGTGACGGCTTGCTCCGCCCGGATGTCGTCTGGTTCGGCGAGTCGCTTCCGCGCGACCAGCTTGAAGCGGCGGTTGAAGCGGCTCGCGCCTGCGATGTCTTCTTCTCCATTGGCACATCGGGCGTTGTCCAGCCCGCCGCGTCGTTGGCGTATGCCGTGAAGAATAATGGGGCAGTGGTGGTGGAAGTCAATATGGAACCGACGCCGCTTACCTCCAAGGTGGATTTTTTCATTCAAGGCAAATCGGGCGAGATTTTGCCCGCGCTGGTGAAGGCAGTCTTTGGCGATTAGTCGAATAGATTGGAGATAGACGGCTCTTTCATGGCTTCCTTTCTATGCATTCCAATCTCTGAAGCGCCCAGCCAGCGCGGTGATTTGTTCGCGCGCCAGCACAGCAAAGATGCCAAGCGCGAGCAAGATAAGTCCCGTCGTGCCGATGATGACGACGAGCGAGAGGTTTTTCAGCGCGCTATAAATGATCGTTAATGTCCCCAGCACAACAAAGCCGATCGGCGCAAGCACGAGACTGCGCGAGCGTATGACGATGCCGTACGCAAGAATCACAAGCGATTGCACGAACAAGACCAGGAAGAAACCAAGCAACCAGGTGGATAACATTTGAATGTAAGTAGTGCCAAGCAAGACCAGTTGCGAAGCCATGCCCATCAGGAATGCGCCCTCTTTGCTCTTTGCGCGATCGAGCAAATAGTGCATCAACATGCCTAATAACGCCGCACCGATGGTGAAATATTGGGGTTCGTCCACGTTGAGTCTGATGAGCAGGGTGTAATATGAGGTCAGATACAAACCGTTCGCGGGAAATGCCAGCCACACATTGCGGCGCGCGAATGCCTCTGCCGCGAACAGCGTTGCGGCGATGGCGATTGGAAACGCATTCTCCACGCTGCTGTATTGCGCGGGAGTCAAAAACTCGACCAGTGAATAGAATATCCCAAGCGCAAGTCCGCTGTAACTAAACACCATACCCAATGCTTTGGTTTGTTTCATGCTTCTGAGGACGGTTCCCCCGAGGTAGTACATCGCGCTCAAGAAGGTGAGAACAGGAAGTCGTACGTCGAGTTCGAAAAACGCCAACATGTAGACGACCGTTAATGCAAAAGACGAAGTTCCAAGATAGCCAATTGTAGGAGATTTGAATCGATAGGCATATGCCGTAGACAAAAGCGCATAGACGCCGAAAATGATCGCCGCATAACCGAAGTACAGCGCGCCTTCGGTGAGGAATACATACGCGACCAGCATGTTGAATCCAACTACGCCAATTCCCAGAGCGACGGGGGGCCAGTTCCAGACGCGCTTGATGCTAAGCGGACCTGTGAAGAATAACTCGGGCAGGAGCAATAGCATACTCGCCAGTAATAACCGATAGCCAATGTATATCTCCATTGTTTTTATGGGAGGCAATGCAAAGAACGAGAGGAATGCGCCAAGCCCGGCGAGCAGGGCGGCTGTCCACACATACCAGCGCGGTTGGCTTGCGTGGACCAAGGCATACACAATGCCTGTGGCAAGGAATGCGGCGAACGCATACGTGACCCCTTCCGCCAAGCCCCAGAGAATCGCTACCGAAAACAGCGGCAGGGACAAAGCGAGCAGAGGGTATTGATATTTCTGAGCTAGATCGTCTTTCAAGCGGCCTGCAATAGCGCTGCTGAAGGCCATAAGCGCGCCCCACGTGCCGAAGCCGGCGATCATTGCGGGCGCGGGCGCGTCAAACATGGAGAGGAACAGGAAGGGGATGAGGAAAAGAGAAGCGACAGCCGCCCAAGGGAAAAGCACGAACGGAATGATCAGATCGCTCGCGGCGAAGTACAATACGACAACGAGGCACGTCAGGATATTTGCGATCCAAATATCGGCTGTGATGCTTGACTTGAAGAGATTCACAATGATCGCTATTCCAGAAGCGATTAGAGTCATTCCTTGCGCTGCTTGGGTAGAGATGAACAATGGCAGGGCAAAAGTAGTACCCTTCCACCTCTTGAGGCTGTACACACCGAGCAAGCCGATGAATGCGGAGATTCCCGCCGTGGCTATTATCCAGTCTAGAGATCCTGCGAACGCGGTCACGAGACGAATCCCACCGAGTGTGAGTCCTGCGAACGATGTCATGCTGAATATGCGCGATTGATAGAACCATGTGTCGAACGCCCAAATGACCGCCATCATGATGAAGACAGCAGACCAATATAAACCGTTGAACCTTGTGGGCATGCTTAGGAGATCGGCGATCACGCCCGCATCGATGAGGAGCAGGAAGGAAAAGATTACGGCAAACGCAAAACTGGGTTGAGGCAATCGCTTTTTGAACCCCACTGCGCCTGCGGCAAAAATAATCGTGGCGATCAGCAAAACGGGTAACCGCGCGGATTCAACAAGCGCGGCTAAGATCGCCGCCGCCGCGATCACAAAGAACGCGCCGAGATACAAATAGATCCGCGCGCTTGTCTCGCTCAATAGAACCTGCGTCAATGACATGCTTGGCATTGACGCGGGCAGAGGTTGGACGGTCGGTTTTGGCGTTTCAGGGTGAAGCGCCGGTGGAGCCGAAGGTTCGGATGGTTCGACTTTCGATATTGGCTCGGCGATCGTTTTGGCAGGCGCGGGTTGCTTGATCGCGATACTCGTGTGGATGTCGGGATTATATCGTCGTCGAATCTCCTCGGCGCGATGAGTTTCGATCAATCCATCCTCTTCCCACTTGGCAACTTCGCGCAAGATCAGCGTCCTGTCTTCGTTGGGGATGGCGGCGCGTAGAGACAAGACCCGTTGACTGGTTTGAAGTCCGAGCGCGATCAATGCGTAT